>NZ_JBFBBE010000061.1:0-56186 GCF_040682555.1 Streptomyces sp. NPDC051172 | reverse complement strand
TCGGTAAGCCGTGTGCGGGAAAACCGCACGCACGGATTGAAAGGGGACGGAGGAACCGGGCCTGCAAGGGCACCGCGCCTCCAACTACCAATGGCGATCTGTGAGTGGCGGAGGATGCGTTGAGCCACCTTCGGGTGGACCTTCAGGGCGACCAGGAGCGAGCTGCAGGTGTGCCGGGTGTTCCGGAGCGGGATGACCCGGAGACCGGCACGTCGGGCGCGCAGGGCGAACATGCGGGTGAGGTTGCCGGGTTCGATCGGCGTCCCGTACTTCGTGGTGAAGACCAGGTCGCGGGTGCCCTGCCAGAGCTCCCCGGCCGCCTTCTGGTCACCGGTCTGTTGAGCGCGGCGCATGCGGAGTGCCTTGAGGCAGAACTGCGGGAGGGGAAGGAAGTCGTCCGACTCCTCGGTCTTGGTCTCCCGGTGGAGGATCTGACGGCCCGCGCGCTGGATCTGGTGATCCATGTACAGCTCACCGCTCTCGAAGTCGATGGACTTCCAGGTGAGCCCGAGGACTTCGCCACGGCGGAGCCCGAGGCAGAGCACCAGGACCCAGGCCGCGAACAGCGGATCTTCCCGCGCGACGGAATCGGCGAGGAAGCGCCCCGCCTCGACGACCGACCACGGCTTGATCCTGCGACGACGAGGTTTCGGGACCCTGACCAGAGAGGCCACGTTCTTGCTGGTCTCCTCCTCGGTCACGGCGTGGGTGAGTGCGGCCCGCAGGGCGTCGCGCGCTGCCTGGATCACGCGTCGGGACGGATGTGCCTCACAGCACTCCCCGATGGCACAGCAGCGCTGCCGGTCTCTGGGCCGCTTGGCGTCCTTGCCCTGTGTGCAGCACTGGCAGATGCCGGCCAATTTGGTCAGCCACTCGCGTACGTCCCGGACGGTCAGCTTGTCGAGCCGCTTTGCGCCGAGGTGCGGGACGATGTAGAGCCGCACCGAGCCCTCGTACGAGACGTACGACAGCGGGGCGAGGTTGGGCTTCACGATCGAGTCGAGCCAGTAGGAGAGGAACGCCGCCACCGTGCGGTGACGGGTCTGTACGGGGCCCTTGGTGGCTTCGTTGTGAAGCTTGATCCACTTCTCGTGGGTCTCGTCACGAGTCTTGCCATAGACGTACTTCCGCTTGCGGTCGCCCTCTGGGGTGGTGACCCAGACGTAGGCTGCGAAGCCGCTCTTGTACGGGTAGATGGACCCTTCCCCGTTGGCTCGCTTCCCGCTCATGCCGCCCATCCCTCGTCATCGGCCGCGCAGCGGTTCACGTATTCGTCGACCCAAGCGGGGAGGATGCGCCGGTTGCGGCCGACCTTCACAGAACGGATCTCGCCGCTTAGGACGAGCGCCTTTGTCTTGGAGAGGCCGAAGCCGAGCATCTCGGCGACCTCGGCCGTCGTGTGCCACTTGCGCTGGATCGTCACCGTGGTCACTTGGTCGGTTCTCCTTCCGTTCCGGGGGCGGGTTCGAGGGATGCGGCAAGCCAGGCTTCGGCGGAGGACAGGCCGGTTCCGGCGAAGACCCAGTGCGCGAGGACGTACGTCGTGTCGCTGCCGCGCTCGGGATGTGCGGCGGCTGCTTGCGCTCGGCGCCATTCGGCGCGGGCGTCGCGGAGGGCGCCGAGGGTGGTGGAGTAGCGGCGGGATTTGGTGGAGAAGTGGCCGCGGAAGCCGAGCATGTGGGCCCAGGCGCGCAGGCGGAGGTGTTCGAGGCTCTTGCGTGCGCCCAGGTCCCAGGCGGTGCGGATCAGGCGGCGGGCGTGGTCGCTGATGTCGAGTTGGGCGAGTTCGGCGGCGAACTTCAGGGGCGGTCGAGAGCACCGAAGCGCGTCACGGCTACTGGTGTGAATGCTGGACCCACGAACTTGCAGAACCGGAGCGGCCGACGCTCCGGGCATCCTTCGACGCGTACTCCGCTCCTCAGGCCGACAGATGGGTGGCAGTCGCACTGCGCACGATCTCTCCTGCACTCGACCCCGCAGCCTCAGATGAGGCATGGGGGTGGCTGTACCAAGGCCGCATAACGACACGGCAGGCCCTTCTTCGCGGACACCCCTGCCAGGTCTCAGTGACCCACAGCAGCACCCGCATCACCTGGACCGTCCGCCCAGTGATCTTCCTGCCACTCGCGCACGGCGAGCGCGTCGAACTCCCAGCCTGCGTAGATGACTTCAATCCCCGCGTGTCCAAGTGCGGCGTCGCGTCGACTTTCAAATCGAACGAGTGAAACGGGAAAGGCTTTTCGCATCGAACTCGCCGACATGCGCATTGAGCAGCTCTTCGGGTGCGGCGTGCGGCTCGTCTGCCTTGGTCGTAGCGGGGCGCGCCAGGGCGGGGGAGCATGAAACCCTCCGCTACCGGCTGCCGATTCGGGGCGGAGTGACACGATTTCGCAAAGCCTGCACGCACGTGGCCGCCCAGACTGGCAGGATGTCGCGTCACGCACGGAGATCTCCGCAAAGCGGGGTATCCGGGAGAAGGGGGGCGGAGCGTGCAGCAGGCGATCATTTCGCTGCTCGGTGTAGGACTCCTGATTTTCATCGTCGGCCTGGTCGGCGGGACTCAGCCCGTCAAATGGGTGCCCGTCATCAAAGACATGCATCCGCGGGCCCGGGTAGCCACAGCTCTACTCGGGGTCGTAGTCATCGCGGCGGGAGCTGTCCTTATCTATACGGGGCAGACCTCTGACGGATCGGGCAAGACAAGTACAGCGGACGAGAAGGAGTCCCAGAGTCCTACACCAACTCAGAGCGACACAGACACTGCCCCGCCGGATTCTGCAGAGCCAGCCACGGCTTCCGCCACTGTCAGCAGCGACGCCATTGTGGACGACTCGTCCAGCCCGGACGTGTCACAGGACACGGGCAGCGACGCTTACACCCTGTACAGCAAGCACAGTGGCTCCCTCGGCTACGGCGATCACGCCGTCGACTTCGACGCAGCTCCGCCGGCACCCATGCCGCCATACGGCAATGGAGTGGACGAAGACCTTCGAACCGGCCAACCGGAAGGCAGCAAGATCGACATTCGTCTGACCAACGGTCAGACCATTGCTTCAGTATCAACTGACCATTCGGTCAATGACGCGAAAGGCTGCGTAGACCTTCTTTCTGGGCCTACTGCTACGGAAGGCGGAGACAGTGCCACCAACATCCCTGTGGGTGTCGGGGACTCCGTGTGCTTCCGAACGTACAAGGGTCGCATCGCACTGCTGCGGGTAACGTCCGTGAGTAGCAAAGACGCGGCTGACTGGAACAGCGACCATCTGGAGTACACGGCTCTCGTATGGAACGACCCCAACGCGATGACTCAGCAGTGAGTTGCAACTTTCTCTACTGGTTCAAGGCGGCTCGCTCCGCTCACCGCGCGCGGCCCGGCCCCCGGCCGGGCCTGCGCTCCTGTCTCCGCCCCGCTCCAGCCCGGCCGGTGTCCGTGCCGCGCGCATAGCAGCGAGCCGAAGGCCACGAGGCGACTTGCGCACGGGAGCGGCCACGGTCAGAACGATGCCTCCGGCGGGGGATCGGCCGGCACCGGGATGGGGGGCGCCGTTCCCGACTGCGGGTCCGCTGTGGCATGCGTGGAGTGGCTCCCATCCCGTCCACCGTCGACCCAGGCAGAGCCGAGCAGACGCGGCCCATGGCGTCCAGGTCGTTCGTACAGTGGCGCGCTCCACCTGGACGCCATGAACCACACCCGCTCCACGGTGTGTGGGTCGACGGCGGACGGGATGGGAGCTGGGGTGAGTGGTGGGCTTGAGTATTAGTAGCCCGGCCCGCCTCCACCACCGGACGAAGATGGGGCAGGACCGACGAGCCGAGAACGTGCTCGCCAAGCGGTTCACACGCGGGGAGATCGACGCGGACGAGTTCAAACGTCGGCTCGCTCTGCTCCGGGAGCTCCGATGACCCCGTATCGCCGCCGGCCGGTGTGGCCGGCGGCGATACCGAGAAGGGGAATGGGGCCTGGTGGGCCAGCCGGGCGATCAACTAGGGTTGCGAGCGGAAGGCTGCGGCCATAGCGCTCGCTACACTCCGGCGCTCTACCACGCTGAAGCCCGCCCGTTTCGGGCTGGTGCCGCCACAGCATCGCACTCTGCGCGGGCAGGCTGGAACCGTGGTCGTTCCCTCATTTCTGCGCTCCGTAACCCTCGATTTCGAATACCGCGAGTTCTCGGGAATTGTGCGGCCATCTGGCGCATGATCCAAGTGCGGTCGGCTTTGCGCGCCTCAACGATGGCGCTGAAGGGCGGAGCGCGAAGCTTGTGACAGCCGAGCGTTCCGCTGAGTCATGCGTCAAAGAAAGAGAGAGCCATGACGGCAACGACGGAGACCCCCACTCAGGAAAAGGCCGGGGTAGGCCAGGAAGAGCTGGGTGAGGAATCCGCCTTCGGACCGCTTCTGCTGGCCGCGCTTCTCGCACGGCGCGAGGAGCGTGGTGAGGAACCGATCATCGAGCACCCGCTTCTGCTCGCCGCGCTCATGCGGCGTCGTAAGGAGGGTGGTGAGGAGTCGGGCATCGAGCACCCCCTTCTGCTCGCCGCGCTCGCGCGTCGTAAGGAGCGTGGTGAGGAGTCGGGCATCGAGCACCCCCTCCTGCTCGCCGCGCTCATGAACCGCCGTCGGGAGCGCGGTGAGTCGCTCATCGAGCACCCCCTCCTGCTCGCCGCGCTGATGCACCGCCGTCATGAGGAGGGCGGTGAGGAGTCGGGTATCGAGCATCCGCTTCTGCTCGCGGCGCTGATGCACCGTCGTCGGGAGCGCGGTGAGTCGCTGATCGAGCATCCGCTTCTGCTCGCCGCGCTGATGCGCCGCTGAACGAAAACGGCGACACCCCTGCCCCCCGGGCCCCGGCAGTCGCAGGAATCGGGGGGCGGGTCCCATAGGGAAATCGAGACATGAGGACATGAGGAACGACCATGGCAGCTGAGTCCGGCGGACAATCGGAACGGGATCCCTTGGAGAGCTTCATCGACGAGATCTTCGATGAAATGGTGCGTGATGCCGGAATCCCCCATACCGGCGTCGGTGTGAAGCATGGGAAGGACCCGCTTGCGGGGGCCCTGATGGAGGCGGCCGTGGCGTCCCTGTCTCAGCCGTCCTCCCGTTCCTCGGAACTGGAAAGGGTGCTCTTTGCGCAGACCCTCGCGACCGCACTGGCAGACGCTCTCGCACCCGCTCTGTCGGAAGTACTGGCCTCGGAGATCATGAAGGTGCTGACCCACCACGCGGACTCCCGAAAAGGCCCCACTCATGAACCCGCCGGTGGGACCGGCCGAGGCAGCCGTTCCTCCGGAGGCGGCGAACGTTCCTAGAGGCCACGAGTGACCTCCAGCAGGGCGTCGCACCATGGTCCCGGACCACGTCCCCCGCGCGAGGCGGGAGGCGGTGCGCTATACCTGCTCCGTCAGGGGTGGACGGTGAGGGATGTGGCCGAGGGACTGAAGAGAGCGGTCCTGACAAGGTCGTTAGGCCATGGCGCCGCTCCAAGCTGACGGCAACGACGCCGTTGATCACGGCCATCAGCGATCAGCCGGGGGGAGGGCGGAGCCCCCGCCCAACAGCCTGCCCGATCCTACGGATCAGAAGGTTGCACCAGGTAGAGACGGTCTGGCTCCGTGCCAGGCCGTCTCAGTTTCCGTCTCATTCAGCCAGGTTCACCGCCGTACAGACGGGTCCATCGGTAGTGGCAGCCCCGGCGTTCGTCCGTCCATGAACGCAGGTGAACGGCCGGGGCCGCACCCCTTGACCCCACCAACAGACTTGGAAAGCGTGCACCCCATCCGGCGTAGCGTTCTGGTGGCTGACTCACGGGACTGGAGTCGGTCAGCCGTAGTACCCCTCCAGGTCGGCGATGACGTTGACGGCTCCCTGAGCATTGTTGATGCGGATGCAGCCGTCGGCGCCGACCGGGAGCACGGCCAGGACAGGGCGGGTCTCTCCGGCGGCCAGGTTGTCGTTGTAGACGTTCGGCAGGCTGCCGTCGCCGTAGGCCGTCAGATGCGTGACGGTGGTCGGCCCGACACCGGTGAGGTTGACCAGTACCGCGCCGGCGTCCGCAGGGACGCCGTCGACCCCGGCGACCTTCACCGTGAGGGTGCCGTCCGCGCCCAGCGGCTCAGCCGGGGCACCAGTGCCGTTGCGTGTGTCGAGAAAGCGGGTGGGACTGGTCGGTACGAACGGGCCTCCGCCTGTGGTGTAGAGGCTCTGGAGGTCCGCGATCAGGTTGACGTGTCCGCCGCTGTTGTAGATCTCGATCTTGCCGCTGCAGACGGGCGTGACCACCAGGTTGGAGACGGTCTGCCCGGTGCGGTAGTTGAGGTTCGATGTGCTGGGACGGCTTCCGCAGTAGACGGTGACCACGCCGCCGCTGGTGCCTCCCGTCGCAGTGACGTTGAGGGCGGCGGCCACCGCGGAAGAAGCCTCGCGGGGCAGGGTGACGGTCGTGGTGCTGCCCGGCGCGACCTTGCCCTTGGGGGCGCCGATGCCGTAGCGGGTGTCCAGGATCCGCTCGGGTGTGGTGAGGGGTGACAGGCCGCTCAGGTGTGCACCGGTCCTGGGCACGCTGGTGAAGTAGCCCTGCACGTCGGCGATGAGGTCGACGTCGCCGTGTGCGTTGTAGAGGTCGACGTAGCCGTCGCTGCCGACGCGGACCGTGACCAGGTTCGGGTTGACCCGCCCGGCAGTGAAGTTCAGGTTGGAGGCGGTCGGGCGACTGGTGCCGTCCGGGTACACCGTGACGTAGCTGCTCGCGGTGGCGTCGACGTCGGTGACGTTCATGGTCACCGCGGTCACTCCCGAGGTCGGGATGCCGCCCACGCCGAGAACCTTCAGGCGCACCACGCCGCCGGGACCGACCGGCCGCTGGGGTGCGCCCGTGCCATGGCGGGTGTCCAGAATGCGCTTCGGGCTCGTGACCACGTAGGAGGGGCCGACGGTCGCCGTGGTGGTCGCCGTGGCGGTACGTCCGTCGGAGTCGGTGATGTGCTGCGTGACGGTGTACGTGCCGGCGGTGGCGTAGGTGTGAGCGGTGTAGCCGCTGGAGCCGGTGACTGTGACAGCCGCCGATCCGTCGCCGAAAGTGATCCGGTCGCTGGTCATCTGGTAGTAGCCGGTCGCGGTGAACGCGCAGCCCGCGGTGCGGGGTTCGGACGGGTCCTGGCCGCATGAGAGGCCCGCGTCGGGCCCGGGCGGCTGGGTGACCGCGAAGTTGATGAACCCGCCGGTGCCGATCCGGGTGCCGTCGGCTCTGTCCACGTCTACCGCTGCCTGGAGGTAGCCGCTACCGGAGTCCTGCGTGTAAGTGTGTGTCGCGGAACCGGTGGACGACGTGGTCGTGGTGCCGTCGCCGAAGTCGAACGCGTAACTCGCGCCGTCCAGCGAGTCCGACCACGGGTTGCTCACCTTGGCGGTGAAGGTGGTCGGTACCCCGACGTAGGCGGTGTAGTTCGGTGACATGGCGATTCCGCCAACTTTGAACGGGTCCTGGAACTCCATGGCGCCCCGGTCGTACGAGCTGTCACCCGTGCCGGTGTCCGCGACCAGAGGGTCGTTGACCCTGGGTTTGCCGTAGTAGTCCGTGGAGAGTTCTCCGGGGGCGTTGGCGTCGCCCGAGTCGATGAGCGGGGAGTGCTCCGTCAGCCACTCCGTCACCGGGATGGTCAGGTCCGTCTGGTCCAGGTCGTGGGCGCCCTGCCCGGTGCCGTTCCGAAGGGCCTGGCTGGTGGCGTAGGCGGTGCCGCCCCAGTCGTAGTCGGTGCCGGTCGACAGCGGGTTGACCGCGTTGTAGTCCTCGGTGACCTGCGCGGCGGAGGCGGCGTCCACCGTGATCTCGGCCGGTGTGCCGGTGTCGGAGCAGGTAGTGGTCGTGGCGGGCATCACGACGGTGTTCTCCACCGACCCGGAGCTGCCGTCGGTCAGGCTGATCGCGTTCCCGCACACCGTCGAGATGGTGTCGCCGGCGAGGTGGATGCCGGTGGTGCCCACGGCCGTGACGCCGCCATGCACGGTCCCGGCGAAGCGGTCGTCGGAGAGCGTGACGTCCTGTGCTCCGGCCCCGCTGGCGAAGACCGGCCCGCCCGACTGGAAGACCAGGTCCCGGGTGAGCGCGATACCCGAGGAGGAACCGTCGACCGTGATCGCCGGGATGGTCGCCGCCGTGTGGAGGCCGGTTCCGACGGTGGCGAGGCGGTAGGTGATGTGCTGTGAGTCCGCGAAGGCCAGGGCAGTGGTTCCGCTCGCCGAGGCATAGATACCGGCCATGTCGACGTACTGGGCGCCCGAGAAGGTGATCCCCGTCGTCAGCCCGCCCGCCACCTTGACCTCTGTTCCGGTGCTGGCTGCGGCGAAGAATCTGACGGGCGCGTCTGCCGTGCCCTTGCTCGATATGGTCACCGGGGCGTAGACGGTGTTGTTGCCCGCGATGTGAACGATGTCGCCCGCAATCGCGGCCTGCGCGGCCGGCTCGATCTGGCAGAAGGGCTCCGCCTGCGAGCCGGGGCCGGTGTCGCTGCAGTTGGCGGCGAGGTTGTCGACGTACAGGGCCGTGCCGGTGTCCGCATGAGCTGTGCTGGTGCCGAGGCCGCTGAGCAGGACCGCCAAAACGGCGGATGTCACGAGTGGTTGTCCGTGGCGCACCGGGTGCGCTCCCCCCTGGCCGGTGAGGGCGCAGGATCGCCGACGCGCACGGCCTGTCACATCCAGTCAGCTGTCCGCTGGAGCTGAAGCGAGACTAGATCAGCTATAGGAAGGCGAACAGTTGAGCGGGCGCCTTTTACCCGATCTTGGCCGCCCCGGGCCTGCTTGCTGGATGGCGGTCGTCACGGAGTTGGAGAAGCGCCCTCTCTCGACAGTCCGCTCACGACAGGGCCGACTCGTTCCCCCTGGTCTGAGCACCGCACCACAACCGCACCAGATGGAGCGAGAAATAGCGGGGAGCCACGGTGAAAGCAGCCGAGCAGCTCTGTGCAGGTACCGCGTTGGCCTGTCACGATCAACACGTGGCCAACCTGTCGAAGGTCGTAGATCGTCTGGATGCCGTCATGGACCTGTTGGGCCCAGTGATCGGCGTCTTGTTGCTGGTAGTGGGCATTGACACCTACCGCGACGGTGGATCTGCCTGGCGTCGACTGGCCGGCCGCCGTAACCCGAATGCCTCGTCATAGCGAGGCCACACAACCGCCCATGCTCCCGCAGGTGCCTGATGGGACGTTGTCCGGACCAGGCCCGAGGAACTGCGGTACAGCAACCGTCCTCGCCCAGCAGTGTCCTGCAGAGGCCGTCGAGCGACCTGTATGGCCGTCAAAGACCGATCTCTACAGAGCTACGGATCAGAAGGTTGCAGGTTCGAATCCTGCCGAGTGCACACAGGTGAGAGGCCCCGGAGAGATCCGGGGCTTCTTGCGTTTCGGGGGGCGGTGGCCCGGGGGTGGACACAGCGCTCGGCGCCCGGAGCTGTGCTCCGGGCGCCGAGACCCAAGTCGGTCAGCTACGTGACGCGATCAGTGGCCACCTATTCGCAGGTACTGGAGCCGACGTGGTTGTTCTGGCCGCCCGCGTTGCCCTCACCGTTGAGCGCATTGCCCAGGAGGCCGTTGAGCAGTCCGACCTGGCCGAGGATGTCGACATTCAGGTCGTGGGACCTGCACCCGCCTCCTTCATGCATGGGGCTGGCGGGCTGGGCGGTGGCGGTGCCGGTGGCTATGAGGGTGAAGCTACCGAGGATGGCGGCCGCAACAGCGGCCTTGTGAAGCTTGCGCATGACTCCTCCTTGGGTCGAATGGAGCGCGCCATCAAAGATCCACTAAGCGCTCATTTGGGAGGCTAATCCGATATGTCCCGCCGCGCTCTCCGGAGCTGGCATAAGGGGTCAATTACGCGCAACCGGGCGAACCAGGCATCGTTGCTCCGGTCACGTAGCAGGCCCGAATCCTGTTGATTTCACACACATTTGAGGCCTCGAAGGATTTCAGGGCCTCGTGTCTCTTCGGGATCTGACACCGACACAGATGGGCGGACACATCTGGACGAGTGCAAGCGGCGGCCGCCAGGCGGTGGAAGGCCTGAGTGGTGCGGGGACGGGAGATCTCGTCCAGCGGGTGCCGCCGCTCGGGGTCGGCGAGGACCGGGTGTGCCAGGTCCCAGGCGGCGAGCAGCGGGGCGAGGTCGTTCTCGTGGAGGTGCTCCTCGGTCAGGTCGTCCGTCGGGTCGTCCATGGTGTGCCCGTCCGGGAGGGCGGGAGCGGCTTCATGGCGGTTTCCGTTAGTGTGTTCAGGCGGGCGCAGACCTCGCAGGCGCCGGCCTCCGTGTCCGACCGGGCGGCTGGGCGGACCTGGCGTCGGTCCGCCGGGTCGGGACGGCAGGTGACGTAGCCGGCGCGTTCCAGGCGGTTGAGGGTCGGTGTCCCCTTCCTGCCGCGCCAGGCCGTTGTCAGTGCCCCCACTTACTCTCGTGAGCGATGGCACAGTCATGGAAATGCACGGGACTGCGGTGGTCGGGGGACGGTCCCGTGCTGGTGTGGGACGGCGGGCGGGTGAGCTCGCTGCCGTGGGGGAAACGGGTGGCCTTCGGGGTCGCGGACGGGGGTGTGCGGACATGTGCGGGCGCGCGTGGACATGCGTGTCCGGTACGGGCGGTCGTGCCGGGGCGGAGTACGGGGGCGCGGTGCGGGGAGTGTGCACGGCTGGACCGGGCGCACTCGGTGGCGGCCGACACGATCGCGGACGACCCGCGGCCGTACCACGTGTATCTGGCGTGGTTCGGGCCCGGCATGGTCAAGGTCGGGATCACGGCCGAGGAGCGGGGCTCCGCACGGCTGCTTGAGCAGGGTGCGGTGTGCTTCAGCTGGCTGGGGGTGGGGCCGCTGATGGCGGCGCGGCGCACCGAGGAGTTGCTGCGGGCCGCGCTCCAGGTGCCGGACCGGATTCCGTACGCCGAGAAGCGGGCAGTGCGGTCCGGGTTGCCGGTGGCGCAGGCGGAGCGGGCGGCAGAGGTCGAGGGGTTGCACGGGCGGGCGCTCGCACTCGACGGCTGGCCGGAGTCGCTCGCCCGTGAGCCCTGCCAACCGGTCGATCACGCCGAGGTGTTCGGCCTCGCCGACCTGCCGGCCGCCGTCGGCGAGGTGACCGAGCTTGTCGCGGGCGGGGCGGTGAGCGGGCGGTTGGTTGCTGCGGCCGGGCCGGATCTGCATCTGGTGACCGGGGGACGCGTCGTTGTGCTGGACACGCGGTTGATGCGGGGGTGGGAGTTGCTTCCTGTCGAGGGACCTGTAGGAGAGGGCGAACTCACCCTTCCGGTAAAGGAGTTCAAGTGTGGGTCCAGCCCGCAGGACGGCTTGTTCTGAGTTGTCGGTCGAACCTGGACGGGCCGGCGTGCGGCGCCTCGGCCACTCGGTCGGGGTCTCACCATCGTCCAGACGCGGGCCGACCGGTGGGCCGTTGAGAGGCTCGTCGTCGGCAAGAGGATCTGGGCGGAGCTGGATATCGGCCGCCGGCCACGAGCGGCAACCACTATTTCAACAACCAAGATGAGCAGTCAATTAGCAAACCCGACTATCCTCTGGGCTACTCCGGCTGTAGCAGGCTGCCTCCCCTGGATCTGGGTCTGGGGAGACAGAGGAGGAAATGACAGGCATAAAGCCATCCTCCTCTGCCTTTCCCTATCTCACGCGGGGATAGGTGTCATGCACACTGGTTGCCGACACCGTTGCAGTCGCCATCGTCTCCGCCGTGCCGATAGGCGATCGGGCTGGACTGGACCGTTGTGGCCTTTGTGGCGGTGTGGAGGACGGACGGAGCGGCCATCGCGGATCCGGCCGTGGCAGTCGCCGTTGCGATAGCGAAGCCAAGGACGGCACTGATCGCGAGTATTCGTGACATGGATATCTCCAGGCGTGTTTGGGGTTTTGCCTTCTTGTCCATCACTCTGCAGACTCCTGCGGCAGGTTTCATCTCGGGCGCCGCCAATCGTGTGACCCGACGGAATCGTCCTGCCATGTCTCCGACGAGCGGAAATACCTGTGTTCCTGCTCCCGATTCCCCGACAGCCGCTCTCTGGTAACGCCCCGAGAGAATCTCTCCCAGCACCAGGCTGCGCGTGCCGTAACGCGGGATGGCGTCG
The DNA here is from genome assembly GCF_040682555.1 of Streptomyces sp. NPDC051172. Classification (NCBI taxonomy): domain Bacteria; kingdom Bacillati; phylum Actinomycetota; class Actinomycetes; order Kitasatosporales; family Streptomycetaceae; genus Streptomyces; species Streptomyces sp. NPDC051172. Next base: position 44,075 of record NZ_JBFBBE010000061.1, on the reverse strand, counting down.
CACGGTTCACGGGCCACGGCCAGGTACGCGGAGTGCGACCTCGACAACAGAGGCCCCACCGTGGCCCATTGTTGCCCCGTCAGATCCTCACCGTGGACACCCGCCTCCGACCGGGGCGAGCCTCCCGAACCTCACGCACACCAGAACCGCGACCTGCAACTTCACGATGCGCAGTGCTCAATGGGGCAAGAGGAACGGGTGGCACTGATCAGGGAGTTCGGCGTGCGTCGCTTCGTCGCCACGCTCTACCCGCACAAGCCCGGCATCCCCGCTGCGGCTGGTTGTCGCGACCGGATCCTGCTGGGCGGCGACTTTCCCAACATCCCTTATCCGTACGTCCGTCAGTTGCATGCCCTGGAGCGGCTGGGGCTGGTGAGAGCCCACAGGCAGGTACGGCAGGTCAGGAGGTTCCCAGGGTTTGCCTGAGAGGTGCCTGTGCGTTTCTCAGGGAAATCACAGGTTGCCGAAAGGGCGCTCTCAGAGGATCCCGACAGTGTGTCCACCATGACCACGACCTCGCCCCAGGGGCGCACCGAACTGCTGAGGCCGGACGGGAGCCCCGTCCGAGTGCTTGTGGTGGACGACGAGATGTCGATCACCGAGCTGCTGTCCATGGCCCTTCGCTACGAGGGATGGCAGATCCGGAGTGCGGGGGATGGCACGGGTGCCATCCAGACCGCGCGGGAGTTCCGGCCCGACGCCGTCGTTCTCGACATGATGCTGCCGGACATGGACGGGCTCACCGTGCTCGGGCGGCTGCGCCGTGAGCTGCCGGACGTGCCGGTGCTGTTCCTCACCGCGAAGGACGCGGTCGAGGACCGGATCGCGGGTCTCACCGCCGGTGGCGACGACTACGTCACCAAGCCGTTCAGCCTGGAAGAGGTCGTCGCACGGCTGCGGGGGCTGATCCGGCGTTCCGGTGCGGCCGACCGGCGGTCCGACTCCGTGCTCGTCGTCGGTGACCTGACGTTGGACGAGGACAGTCACGAGGTCAGCCGGGCCGGGGAGGGCATCCATCTCACCGCCACCGAGTTCGAGCTGCTGCGCTTCCTGATGCGCAACCCGCGGCGCGTGCTCAGCAAGGCGCAGATACTCGACCGGGTGTGGTCGTACGACTTCGGTGGGCAGGCCAATGTGGTCGAGCTCTACATCTCGTATCTGCGACGGAAGATCGACGCCGGTCGTGAGCCGATGATCCACACCCGGCGGGGAGCCGGTTATCTGATCAAGCCTGCCGCGTCATGAGCGGACGGCGACGACCGCGTCCGCAGAAGCGACGAGCGGGACAGCCGCGCACCCTGCGGGCCCGGCTCGTCGTCGCGTCCGTGGTGCTGATCGCCGTGGTGTGTGCGGTGATCGGTACGGTGACGACGTTGGCGCTCAGGTCGCATCTGTACGGCCAGTTGAACAAACAGTTGGGCGAGGCCGTGCAGTTTGTGTCGGGCGACTTCCGGCCTCCCGACGGGGGCAGGGACGGTGGTGGGCCCGGCCAGGCCAACCAGCGGACCCAGAACCACAAGCGGACCGATCTCAGTGAGTTCGTCAGGCACGGCCCGCAGCACCCCCCCGGCACGCTCGCGGCCAAGGTCGTCAACGGCTCCGTCGCCGACGGCAAGATCGGCAACAAGTCCTCGGCCAACTTCGAGATGAGCGCCGGGGACCTCACCGGCGCCCAGATGACCGCCCTCGGTCAGGTCTCCCGGGACCGCAACCCGCACACCGTGGACCTTCCTGGGCTCGGCACATACCAGGTCGAGTACAGGAGCGGCTACTACGTCGGCTTTCCCACGGCGGAAACCGACGGCAACATCAACACCCTCATCCTCGTCGAAGTCAGCGTCACCGCCGCCGGCCTCGGTGCCGCCGTCGTCGCCGGTTACGTCCTCGTAGGCGTAGCCACCCGCCCCCTGCGCAGGGTCGCGGCAACCGCAACCCGTGTCTCCGAACTCCCCCTGCACACCGGCGAGGTGAACCTCAGCGAGCGCGTTCCGGAGTCCGAGACCGATCCGCACACCGAGGTCGGGCAGGTGGGGGCCGCGCTGAACCGGATGCTGGACCATGTCCACGGTGCGCTGCACTCGCGGCAGCAGAGTGAGATGCGGGTACGGCAGTTCGTGGCGGACGCCAGCCACGAGTTGCGCACTCCCCTGGCCTCCATCCGCGGGTACGCCGAGCTGACCAGACGCGGCAGGGAGCAGGTCGGCCCCGACACCCGGCACGCCCTCGGCCGTATCGAGTCCGAGGCGGGCCGTATGACCCTGCTCGTGGAAGACCTGCTGCTCCTCGCCCGGCTCGACGCCGGACGGCCGCTGCAGTTCGAGCAGACCGACCTCATCCCGCTGGTCGTCGACACGATCAGCGACTCCCGTGCGGCCGGCATGGACCACAACTGGCGGCTCGACCTGCCGGACGAGCCCGCCCTCGTGTCCGCGGACGCCGCACGGATCCAGCAGGTGCTGGTCAACCTGCTCGGCAACGCCCGCAAACACACCCCGCCCGGTACGACGGTCACTGCACGCGTGCAGCGGCGCGGCCCGTGGATGTGTGTCGACGTGGAGGACAACGGTCCGGGGATCCCGGGGGAGTTGCTGCCGCATGTCTTCGAGCGGTTCGCGCGCGGTGATTCGTCGCGCTCCCGCGCCTCCGGGTCGACCGGCCTCGGTCTGGCGATCGTGCAGGCCGTGGCGACCGCGCACGGCGGTGCCGTGACCGTGGACAGCGTTCCTGGATGCACGGTGTTCACCGTGCATCTGCCCGCGCTTGCCCCGGTGGTGCCCCGCCCGGCCCCCGAAACGAATTGGCAATCGCACTCACAGGCAGACCACAGTGCCAACACACGGGTGCAACAGGGCACTTGACCAGAGTCGGTCCCATGCGAACCGACTCTTCTCCCGGCACCCTGCCGGCGCGGGAGCACCTCCCGGCCGGCGACGCCGGTACGCCTGTCCTGGACGTAGTGATCCCCGTCTACAACGAGGAGAAGGACCTCCAGCCGTGTGTGCTGAGACTGCACGACCACCTCAAGCGCACGTTCCCGTACGCGTTCCGGATCACGATCGCGGACAACGCGTCGACCGACACCACCCCGCTGGTGGCGGCGCGGCTGGGGACGGAGATCCCCGAGGTCTCCGCCTTCCGACTGGAGCAGAAGGGCCGCGGTCGCGCCCTGCGGACCGTGTGGTCCGCCTCCGAGGCGCCGATCCTCGCCTACATGGACGTGGACCTCTCCACCGACCTCAACGCCCTGCTGCCGCTGGTGGCGCCGTTGATCTCCGGCCACTCGGACCTGGCGATCGGCTCCCGGCTGGCCCGCTCCTCCCGCGTGGTGCGCGGGCCCAAGCGGGAGTTCATCAGCCGGGCGTACAACCTGATCCTGCGCGGCTCGCTGCAGGCCCGCTTCTCCGACGCGCAGTGCGGCTTCAAGGCGATCCGGCGTGATGTCGCGCAGGTGCTGCTGCCGCTGGTCGAGGACACCGGCTGGTTCTTCGACACCGAGATGCTCGTCATCGCCGAGCGCGCGGGGCTCCGTATCCACGAAGTGCCCGTCGACTGGGTCGACGACCCCGACTCCACCGTCCACATCGTGAGGACGGCGACCGAGGACCTCAAGGGGGTGTGGCGGGTGGGCAAGGCCCTGGCCACCGGGTCGCTGCCGCTGGACCGGATCACCCGGCCGTTCGGCGACGACCCGCGCGACCGGGACATCCAGGACGTGCCGAAGGGGCTGGCCCGTCAGCTCGTCGGGTTCTGTGTGGTCGGCGGTCTTTCGACCCTCTTCTATCTCGTCCTCTACAGCCTCTTCCGCCAGTTCGGCGGCTCGCAGGTCGCCAACGCGCTGGCCCTGCTGGTCTCCGCCATCGCCAATACGGCGGCCAACCGGCGCCTCACCTTCGGAGTGCGCGGCAGCGGCGGCGCCGTCCGGCACCAGGCGCAGGGCCTGGTCGTCTTCGCCATCGGCCTCGCGCTGACCAGCGGATCGCTCGCCGCCCTGAACGCGGCGACGTCCGACCCCGGGCACTCCACCGAGCTGGCGGTCCTCATCGCCGCCAACCTCGCGGCGACCGTGCTGCGCTTCCTGCTCTTCCGCGCCTGGGTCTTCCCGGACAAGAGCGACCGCGAGCCGTCCACCGTGGTGGCCTCGCACACGCCGGAGCCCGGCCCGTCCTCGCCGACGTACACCACGGCCGCCCAGTACGCCCAGCACCCGCAGCCGTACCAGCCGCTCCCGCAGCGTCCGGTCGCGCAGAACCCGTACCGGACCACCCAGTTCCGCGCCGGTGAAGTCGCGGACCAGCGCTGGGAGGACGCCACCATGCATCTGCCGCCGGTGCGCCCGACCGACACCGAGCCGAGGGACTGACGATGACCACCCACTACGACCGGACGACCCAGCCGGGCCCCTCCGCGTGGGGCCCGCCACAGACGGCGACGACGGACGTGCCGGAGCCCGTCGCTCCCCAGCCCGCCCCGGCTCCCGGATCCGGTGAACCCGAGCAGCCCTTCGTCCGCAGACTCCGGCGCGGCCGCCCCGAGGACCCCCGCTGGGTACGCCCGGCCTTCCTCGGCCTGCTGCTCGCCACCGGCCTGCTCTACCTCTACGACCTCAGCGCCTCCGGCTACGCCAACTCCTTCTACTCGGCGGCCGTCCAGGCGGGCAGCAAGAGCTGGAAGGCGTTCTTCTTCGGCTCGCTGGACGCGGGCAACGCCATCACCGTCGACAAGCCACCGGCCTCCCTGTGGCCGATGGAGCTGGCGGTCCGGATCTTCGGCCTCAACTCCTGGGCGATCCTCGTCCCCGAGGTCCTGATGGGCCTCATGACGGTCGCCGTCGTCCACGCGTCCGTGCGCCGCCGGTTCAGCCCCGCGGCCGGACTGATCGCGGGCGCGGTGCTCGCGCTCACTCCCGTCGCGGCGCTGATGTTCCGGTTCAACAACCCGGACGCCATGCTGGCGCTGCTGATGTCGGTCGCCTGCTACTGCGTGGTCCGGGCCCTGGAGGACGGCCGTACGAAGTGGCTGGTGTGGGCCGGTGCCGCGATCGGATTCGCGTTCCTCGGCAAGACGCTGCAGGCCTTCCTGATCCTTCCGGCGCTCGCGATCGTCTACGCGGTCTGCGCGCCGGTGCCGCTCAAGAAGCGCCTCGGGCAGCTGGCCGCGGCGACGGCCGCGCTGGTGGTGGCCGGCGGCTGGTGGGTCGCGATCGTCGAGCTGTGGCCCGCCTCCTCCCGCCCGTACATCGGCGGCTCGCAGGACAACAGCTTCCTTTCGCTGACCTTCGGCTACAACGGCTTCGGGCGCCTGAGCGGCAACGAGACCGGCAGTGTGGGCGGCGGTGGCGGAGCCGGCGGCACCGGCATGTGGGGGGCGACCGGCTGGAGCCGGATGTTCAACTCCGAGGTCGGCAGCCAGATCTCCTGGCTGCTGCCGGCCGCGCTGATCCTCCTCGTCGCGGGCCTGGTGGCCACCCGCAAGTACCGGCGGACCTCCGTGACCCGTGGTTCGTTCCTGGTCTGGGGCGGGTCGCTGCTCCTGACCATGGTGGTCTTCAGCTACATGGCGGGCATCTTCCACCAGTACTACACGGTGGCCCTCGCCCCCTACCTCGCCGCCGTGGTCGGCATGGGCTCCGCGCTGTTGTGGGAGAGGCGGCGGGAGACCTGGGCGTCCCTGACCCTCGCGGCCGCGGTCGTGGCGAGCGCGGCCTGGGGCTACGTACTCCTCAACCGCACCTCGGACTATCTGCCGTGGCTGAAGTACCTGGTCCTGGTCGGCGGCCTGGGCGCCGCGCTCGGCCTGATCTTCGCGGGCCGGATCAACCGGCAGCTCGCCCTCGGGGCGGCGGCCGTGGGCATCCTGGCCTCGCTGGCCGGCCCGACGGCGTACACCCTGTCCACCGTGAACAGTGCGCACACCGGTTCCATCGTCACGGCGGGCCCGGCCGGCGCGAGCACGATGGGCGGCGGCCGGGGCGGCCCCGGCGGCGGTGGCATGCGGGGCGGCGGCCCCGGCATGCGAGGCGGCTTCGGCGGCGGAATGCCGGGCCAGAGCCAGCAGAACGGCAACGGCAGCACCCGGAACCAGCAGGGCGGTATGCCCGGCGGCCGGACGGGCGGTGGCATGGGCGGCGGCATGCGCGGTGGCGTCGGTGGACTGCTGAACGGTGCGTCCGTCTCCTCCCAGGCCAAGAAGCTGCTGGAGGCGAACTCGTCCCAGTACACCTGGGTCGCGGCGGCCATCGGCGCGCAGAACGCGGCGAGCTACCAGCTCTCCACCGGCGACCCGGTGATGGCGATCGGCGGCTTCAACGGCACCGACCCGTCACCGACCCTCGCGCAGTTCAAGAAGTACGTGGAAGACGGCAGGATCCACTACTTCATCTCCAGCGGCACCGGCGGCGGCATGACGGGCGGCCGCGGCAGCGGTACGTCTTCGCAGATCACGTCGTGGGTCGAGAAGAACTTCAAGAAGGTGACGGTCGGTTCGTCGACCTTCTACGACCTGACGCAGAAGGCGAGCAGCTAGCACTCGGCAGCCGACGAAAAGTGTTGTACACCGTATAGCTACCAGCTATACGGTGTACGGCATGTCTACGTCCTTGCAGAGCCGGCCGCAGGGCCACCCCCGGCGCTGGCTGATCCTCGGTGTCATCTGTCTCGCCCAGCTCACCGTGCTGCTCGACAACACCGTCCTGAACGTGGCGATCCCCTCCCTCACCAGGGAGTTGGGCGCGGCCACCTCCGACATCCAGTGGATGATCAACGCGTACTCGCTCGTCCAGTCCGGTCTGCTGCTCACCGCGGGCAGCGCGGCCGACCGCTACGGCCGCAAGAAGATGCTGATCGCGGGCCTGGCCCTGTTCGGGGTCGGTTCGCTGACCGCCGGACTTGCGGGCAGCACAGGGCAGTTGATCGCCGCGCGGGCCGGCATGGGCGTGGGCGGTGCGCTGCTGCTGACCACCACCCTCGCGGTGGCGATGCAGATCTTCACGACCGAGGAGCAGCCGAAGGCCATCGGCATCTGGGCGGCGGTCAACGCGCTGGGTTTCGCGGCGGGTCCGCTGCTCGGCGGTTTCATGCTGAACCACTTCTGGTGGGGAGCGATCTTCCTGGTCAACCTGCCGGTGGTGGCGCTGGGGCTGATGGCGGTCGTGGCCCTGGTCCCGGAGTCCCGGAACCCGCGCGGGGACCGCCCCGACCTCCTCGGTGCTCTGCTCTCCACGATCGGCATGGCCGCGCTGGTGTTCGCGATCATCTCCGGGCCGGAGCACGGCTGGACGTCGGGGCGGGTCCTCGGCACGGCGGCGGTCGCCGTTCTGGTCCTTGGTGCCTTCGCGTACTGGGAGACCCGGATCCCGTACCCCATGCTCGACCTGCACTTCTTCAGGGACCGCCGGTTCACGGGCGCGGTCGCCGGCGCGGTGCTGATCACCTTCGGCATGGGCGGGGCGCTGTTCCTGCTCACCCAGCATCTGCAACTCGTACTGGGTTACGGCCCCTTGGAGGCCGGTCTGCGGACGGCACCGCTCGCGCTGACGGTCGTCGCGCTGAACTTCTCGGGGCTGTCGGCCAAGTGGGCCGCCAGGTTCGGTACGCCGGTGTCCATCGCGTTGGGAATGGTGCTGATGGCGGGTGGGCTGGTGTCCATCGCGCTGCTGGACTCCGGGGGTTATGCGGGGACGCTGGTGGGGCTGTTGCTGATCGGTGGGGGGTGTGCGGTCGCCAATCCGGCGATGGCGCACGCCATCATGAGCGCGATTCCTCCGGAGAAGGCGGGGGTGGGGGCTGGGATCAACGGGACGTTGGCGGAGTTCGGGAACGGGCTGGGGGTTGCCGTGCTCGGGGCGGTACTCAGCTCCCGGGTTCCGTCGGCCGGGCTGGCCGCGGGTTTGCAGACGGGGCAGTTGGTGGGAGCGGTGGCGGTACTGCTGGGTGGGTTCGTGGCGGCGGCGTTGCTGCGGCGGGCTGAGCGGGCAGACTCGGGGATGGTGGTCGCCCAGTAGCTCGCAGGGTGCGGTTGTTCGGCGGCTTCGCGTTCGTCGTGGTTCTCGCGCGCACGCGGCGGAGCCGCATATCGATGCAGCCCCGCGCTTCTTGAGAGCGGCTGCCACCTAGCATCGTGATCAGTGAACGCAAGTCGAGGAAGGTGCGCCAATGGTGAGGGCAGCCGAGCGGGCGGCGCGGACCAGTGTGTGGCTGGAGGGCAAGGTCCGCCGGGGCGGTCGCGGCGGGCAGCCGTCGGGGCTCGACCGGGACCGGATCACCGAGGCGACCGTCCGCCTGCTCGACGCTGAGGGGCTGGCCAGGTTCTCCATGCGCCGGCTGGCGGCCGAGCTGCACGTCACCGCGATGTCCGTCTACTGGTACGTCGACACCAAGGACGACCTCCTCGAACTCGCCCTGGACGCGGCCTTCGGCGAGATCGCACTGCCGGAGCCGGACGCCGACGAGGACTGGCGCGAGCAGCTGCGCGCGCTGGCCAGGGAGTACCGCTCGCTGCTGGTGCGCCACCCCTGGCTGTCGCCGCTGGCCGGTACCTTCCTCAACATCGGCCCGAACAACCTGGCCTTCGCCCGGGCCGTACAACGCGTCATCCGCCGCACCGGACTGCCCACGCACGGCCTGGCGGCGGCCATCTCGTCCGTCTTCCAGTTCGTGTACGGCTTCGGGACGATCGAGGGCCATTTCAACGCCCGGAGCGCCGACTTCGGCATGACCGCGGACGAGTACTTCAAGCACGCCATGACCGCGGTGACGCAGGACCCGCAGGCCGCCGAGGTCGTCAAGGACTCCGAGGACATCATGGCGGCCCGCGGCGGCGACACCGTGCACGAGATGTGGGAACGGGACTTCGACTTCGCCCTGGACCTGCTGGTGGCGGGCATCGAGGCGATGGTGGCCCGGGGCTGACGCGCTCCTGGCCGGAGGGGGAGCCGCGCCGGTGGGCGACCGGCTCCCGCCTCTGCTTTCTGCGCCAAACGCGTCCGTCGAGTGGCCCCGGGCGGTGGTGACTAGTCCCCGGACGCCAGTCGTGCCGGGAAGCCGCCGGTCGCCACCGGCCCCCACTTCTCCGGTGTGACCCGGATGATCGACTTGCCCTGCTTGACCATCGCCTCCCGGTACTCGTCCCAGTCCGGGTGCTCACCCGCGATGTTCCGGTAGTACTCGACCAGCGGTTCCACGGACTCCGGTGAGTCGATGACCTCCGCTGTGCCGTCCACCTGGACCCACGGGCCGTTCCACTCGTCGCTCAGCACGACGAGGCTGACGCGCTCGTCCCGCTTGGCGTTGCGGGTCTTGGCCCGTTCGGGGTAGGTGGAGACGACGATCCGCCCCGAATCGTCGACCCCGCAGGTCAGCGGCGAGGCCTGCGGGCTGCCGTCGGCCCTGCGCGTGAGCAGGATGGCGCGATGGCGGGGGCGTACGAAGTCCAGCAGTTCGTCGATGGAGACCCGGGTGTTGCTCGCGATGTTCGGTGCCATGGCGTCAGCCTAGGCCCGTGCGGCCCGACAAGCCTGCCTCTGCCGTGCCTACGCCTGCGGCAGCGACTCCCCCTGTACCGCCTGGATGTCCAGCTCCACCTTCAGGGTCGTGCCGATCGCGGCGATGCCCGCCTGGAGCACCTGGTTGTAGTTCATGGCGAAGTCCTCGCGGCGCAGCTCCGTCGTCGCCCGGAACGCGGCCCGCGTCCCGCCCCACGGATCCGCGCCCGTGCCCAGGTAGGCCAGGTCCAGGTCCACCGGCCGTACGACCCCGTGCAGGGTCAGCTCGCCGTGCACGGTCCAGCGGTCCGTGCCCGCGGCCGTGAGGCCAGTCGACCGGTAGATGATCTCCGGGTGCTTCTCGACGTCCAGGAAGTCCGGCGAGCGCAGATGGTCGTCGCGCATGCCGTTGCCCGTGTCGATGGACGCGGCCCTGATCGCCGCCTCGACCCGCGACTTCGCCACCTCGTCCGGGGCGATCTCGATGCGCCCGGCGAACTGCGTGAACCGCCCGTGCACGCTGGAGATCCCCAGGTGCTGGGCGACCGCGCCCACCGAGGAGTGCGCCGGGTCGATGGTCCACGGCCCGGGCGGCGGCAGCTCCGTGCCGCCCTGCCGGGCCAGCGTCACCGCGCCCAGTTCGGCCCGTCCGCTCGCCGTGACGAGCGCGCTGGAGGCCACGGGCGCATACCCGACGGCCGTGACGATGACGGTGTACGCGCCCGGGGCGAGCTCGGTGGCGTCCCGTACGGCCCCGTCGGCGTCCGCCTCCGCGCGCAGCACCTGCGTGCCGGTCATGTCGGTCACCGTGACGACCGCGTGCGACACGGCCCATCCGTCCCGCGTACGGATCTTCGCGGTCAGGCCCATCTTGACTCCCTGTTTCTCCCTGCAGTGCAACTGCTCGTAAAGCTGGTCGTAAGTAGTAGGTCGTAAGCCGTAAAGAGACCGGCCCGTGGCGCCGGGCGCGCACCTCCGCTCAGAGCGCGCACGCCGTCCGCCACGGGCCGGAGTACCGAACTACTCGCCCGGATGGGCCAGTTCGATGTCGTGGTCGTCGACTCCGCGACCGTTCACCGTGAGGGCGGTCGCGACCGGCGGGTAGCCCGTCGCGATGACCGTGTAGTCGCCGCTGTTCAGGTCGGTGAAGGCGTAGGCCCCGTCCGTGCCGGTGGTGGCCGTTCCGACCACGTTGCCCGCCGCGTCGACCAGGGTGACCCGGGCATCGGCCAGCGGGCCGTGCGGGGCGCGGACCACGCCCTGCAGCTGGGCGCCCGAGTCGAGGTCGATCTCGATACGGGTGACTCCGGTGCCGCCCACCTCCACGGGCAGGGCGCGCGGCCGGTACCCGGCGGCGTTCACCGCGACGGTCACGGTCCCGGGCACCAGCTCGGTGAGGGAGAACTCGCCCTGCTCACCGGTGGCGGCGGTGGCCAGCAGCTCCCCGCGGACATCGGTCACGATGACCATCGCGTCCTTGACGGGCAGCGTGGTCTCGGCGGCCCGCACCACACCGCTCAGCCCGCTGGTGCCGCTGAGCAGGATGTCGTACGAGACGGGCTCACCGTTCACCACGACCGTGGACGCCTGCGGCTGGAAACCGTCGGCGGCGGCGATCAGGACGTAGCTGCCCACGCTGGGCGCCTCGACGGCGTAGGAGCCGTCGGTCTGTGCGACCGACCGGCCCAGCTGCCGTCCCGCCAGCGAGATCAGAGTGACGGCGGCCTGCGGCACGGGCGCGCCCTCGTTGCCGCGGACGAAGCCGCGCACCGGGATCCCGCCGGAACCGGCGGACTCCTCGGGCCGGGCGAGGGTGGCCACGGCGGACAGCCGCTGCGTGCCGTCGGCGGCGGCCTCGGTGTCGGAGACGGCCCAGCTCGGGACCTTCTCGGCGACCGGAGCCGCGGCCTCGGCGGCGGTCGGAGCGGCCCCCGACTCGGCCGGCGTCTCGACCGCGGCAGCGGCCTGTGCCAGCGCGCCCTTGGTCTTCAGCGGGACCTCCTTGATGAACAGGGTGATCAGGAACGCGACGGCCGCGAGGGCGCCGGCGATCAGGAAGACATCGGCGATGCCGTGGCCGTAGGAGCTCTCCATGAGGGTGCGCAGCGGCGCCGGGAGCTTGCTCAGGTCCGGGATGCTGTCGGTGGAGGAGCTGGAACCGGCCAGCGCCGCACGGTACTGCGGGTCGAGGGCGGCGATGCCGTCCTTGACGTAGTGCGTGATCCGGTGGGCCATCACCGCGCCCAGCGCGGACACGCCGACCGCACCGCCGAGCGAGCGGAAGAAGGTGACCGTGGAGCTGGCGGAGCCGAGGTCGCTCGGGTCGACCTGGTTCTGGGTGCACAGCACCAGGTTCTGCATCATCATGCCGATGCCGAGACCCAGCAGCGCCATGAAGATCGACATCTTCCAGTACGCCGTGTCGTAGCGGATGGTGCCGAGCAGGCCCAGACCCGCCGTCACCAGCACACCACCGCTCACCAGCCAGGCCTTCCAGCGGCCGGTGCGGGTGATGAACTGACCGGAGACGGTCGACGACACGAACAGACCGCCGATCATCGGGATCGTCATGACGCCCGACATGGTCGGGGACTTGTCCCGTGCCAGCTGGAAGTACTGGCTGAAGAAGACCGTGCCGGTGAACATCGCGACACCGACGAACAGCGAGGCCAGCGACGCGAGGGTGATGGTGCGGTTGCGGAACAGCCGCAGCGGGATGATCGGCTCGCTCGCCTTCGACTCGACGAGCACGAAGACCAGACCGAGGACGATCGAACCGCCGACCATCGTGTACGTCTGCCAGGACAGCCAGTCGTACTTGTCACCGGCGAAGGTGACCCAGACCAGCAGCAGCGAGACGGCCGCGGCGATGAAGAACGCGCCGCCCCAGTCGACCTTCACGTCCCGCTTCACGACCGGCAGGTGCAGCGTCTTCTGCAGCACGATCAGCGCGAGGACGGCGAAGGGGACACCGACGTAGAAACACCAGCGCCAGCCGAGCCAGCTGGTGTCGGTGATGACGCCGCCGAGCAGCGGGCCGCCGACGGTGGCGACGGCGAAGGTCGCGCCGAGGTAGCCGGAGTAACGGCCGCGCTCGCGCGGGGAGATCATCGCGGCCATGACGATCTGGGCGAGGGCGGACAGACCGCCGACGCCGATGCCCTGGACGACGCGGCAGGCGATCAGCATGCCGGCGTTCTGGGAGAGACCCGCGGCCGCGGACCCCAGGACGTAGATGACCAGGGCTATCTGGACGAGCGCCTTCTTGCTGTACAGGTCGGCGAGCTTGCCCCACACGGGAGTGGCCGCGGTCATCGACAGCAGGGCGGCGGTGACGACCCAGGTGTAGGCGGACTGGCCGCCGCCGAGGTCGCTGATGATGTGCGGCAGGGCGTTGGTGACGATCGTGGACGACAGGATCGCCACGAACATGCCGAGCAGCAGACCGGAGATGGCCTCCATGATCTGCCGGTGCGTCATCGGGGCGTACTCGGCGGAGCCTCCCCCGTGCTTGGCATGAGCCCGCACACCGGCTGGTGTGGTCGTTGCCATGGGCTTCCTTCTCTTAAGTGCTTGCGGGTGTACGGGTGGTCGGTTCGAGTTCGAGTGCGGGGGGCGGGAGCCGGGGCGGCAGGGCTCGGCAGTCGTCGAAGCTGGCCCGCAGGCGTTCCATGAGCCTGCTGAGCTGGGCGACCTCCTCGTCGCTCCAGTCGGCGAGCCGCTCGGCCAGCAGCTGGGTGGTCCGCTCGGACAGCGCCTCCAGCTGGGCCAGGCCCGTGGGCGTGAGGTGCAGGATCCGGGACCGCTTGTCCGCCGGGTCGGGGGACCGGTCGATCCAGCCGCGCTCGGCGAGGTGCGCGACATGGCGGCTGGTGACCGACATGTCCACGGCCAGCAGCTCGGCGAGTCTGCTCATGCGCATGTCGCCGTGGCGTCCGAGCAGGGTCAGCACCGCGGCGCTGCCGCTGGAGCAGTCGGACGGCATGATCCGCCCCAGCTCCCGCTTCACCGCGCCGAAGGCGCTGAACTGCCTCAGCAGTTCCTCGTACTGCGCCCGCTCGGCCATCACACCTCCCGCATTCGTTGCTTGGGGCAACCATAGAAGTCGTTGGTTGCTGCAGGCAAACAAAATGACCAGGATGCCGCATAAAAACTTGGCAAAGACAAGTATTGCGAAAGTAAACATGCAGGTGAGGGTGGTTGCGGTAGTGAACCGCCCCCCACTTGGGCCACAACCGGTGATTCGCTAGGGTCTCGGGCTATGGCTAACCCCCAGGGCCCCCAGGGCAACCACGACCCCGCAGGCAACACCCAGATGTTCCGCGCCTTCGTCGACGAGGGCCCGCAGGGCCGCCGTCAGCAGCAGGCGCCCGCGCCGGCCGGACCGCGCATCGGCCTGATCGTCGGCATCGTCGTGGCCGTGGCGGTCGTGGCGGCCGTCGCCTGGCTCGCCCTCATGTAGGGCGTACCGCTACTTCCACTGGACGGTGGCGTCCCGCGTCTCGATGTGCATGCCGAGCGGCACGCGCCAGGCGTCGACGCACACCGTCCAGGTCTTCTCCTTCCGCACCCCGGCCCCGATCGGCACCGGAAGCCCGGCGGTCGACTCGACCGTCCCCCAGTCGATGCCGAGCGCCCCGATGATGTGCGTCCCGAAGGTCACACTGCCGGAACGCACCGCGCTGCCGCCGGAGTTGGCGAAGTCCAGGCTGACGTCTTCGCACCAGCGTTTGTCGGTGGCTTTCCAGGCCGGGTCGCTCCAGGTGAGAGCGGCGGGCCCGGCGGGTGCCGTACGGCTGGGAGTTGCCGTCGGTGGCGGCGAATCCGACCTCGTACGACCGGACTTGTCGCTGCTGCCCGACAGGCTGCCGTCTCCTACGGGTGCCGCTGCCGGAGTGCTGGGCGAAGCCCCGCTCCCGGACCCGGTGTCGCCCTCGGCGGCAGGGGCGGCCCCGCTGTCCTTCCGCGGTCCGTCCAGCGGTACGAACGTCACCCCGCCCGTCGGCGTCACGGTCGTGGCGGACGCCTGGGGCGCACCGTCCACAGGGCCGGTGGCGACGTAACCCTCCGCCCCGCCGCCCCCGCACGCGGCCAGCGCGGCGCCCAGGCAGACGACGGCCGCCGACGCGCCGATCACGGCGCCTCGACGGCCAGGTGTCCATGTCGTCCGAAGCATCGCGCCAGTGTGGCTGACACTCCGTCAGGAAGGAAGGGCTCAGTCGGAGATGAGCCCCTCCCGCAGCTGCGCCAGCGTCCGCGTCAGCAGCCGGGAGACGTGCATCTGCGAGATGCCGACCTCCTCGCCGATCTGCGACTGGGTCATGTTGGCGAAGAAGCGGAGCATGATGATCTGCCGCTCCCGGGGCGGGAGTTTGGCCAGCAGGGGCTTGAGGGACTCGCGGTACTCGACGCCCTCCAGGGCGGTGTCCTCGTAGCCGAGCCGGTCCGCGAGGGAGCCCTCGCCGCCGTCGTCCTCGGGTGCCGGGGAGTCCAGCGAGGAGGCCGTGTAGGCGTTGCCGACCGCGAGGCCGTCGACCACGTCCTCCTCGGAGACGCCGAGCACGGCGGCGAGCTCGGGGACGGTCGGGGAGCGGTCCAGCTTCTGGGAGAGCTCGTCGCTGGCCTTGGTGAGGGCCAGGCGCAGCTCCTGCAGCCGGCGCGGGACGCGCACCGACCACGAGGTGTCGCGGAAGAACCGCTTGATCTCACCGACGACCGTCGGCATCGCGAAGGTCGGGAACTCCACGCCCCGTTCGCAGTCGAAGCGGTCGATCGCCTTGATCAGGCCGATGGTGCCGACCTGGACGATGTCCTCCATCGGCTCGTTGCGCGAGCGGAAGCGGGCCGCCGCGTAGCGCACCAGCGGGAGGTTGAGTTCGATGAGGGTGTCCCGGACGTACGCGCGCTCGGGGCTTGTCTCGTCGAGTGCGGCGAGCCGCAGGAAAAGGGAGCGGGACAGGGTGCGGGTGTCGATGGCATCCGAGGCCGGAGGGGCCGGGATGTCAGCGGCCGTAAGGGCCGGGGCCGGTGCGGTGTCGACGGCTGCCATCTCGTCGATGGAGCCGGGCACGGCGTCGGCGGGCGCTGACTCGCTCTTCGTGAGCGTGAGCACCTTCGAGCTGCCCTGATCTGCGGACATGCCACCCCCTCTGGGTCGCGGGACGGTCGTGGCCGAGCCTCCTCATGGCGAGGAGTTCAGCCTTCACCTGAATACCGGAGCCGAAGCCGCGGCAAACGCGCTTGGGGAAGAATGTCACATGTCGGCAACACGCTGTAGTGACATGTCGACATGCAAGACACGAATCAGCCCTGGAAAAAGGGGGTCTGATGCTTTTTCAGCGCAGAACTGTCGGGAACGGCCCTGGTGAGCGATTCGCTCGTGCCGGTTACGCCTCGATCCTGTTTGCGGATCGTAGCCGCTGGAAGCTACGCGCGAGTAGCCGTGAGACATGCATCTGGGAGACGCCGAGTTCCGCACTGATCTGCGACTGGGTGAGGTTGCTGTAGTACCGCAGAAGAAGGATTCTCTGTTCCCGTTCCGGCAGTTGTACGAGGAGATGGCGGACGAGGTCCCGGTGCTCGACGCCGTCCAGGGCCGGGTCCTCGTAGCCGAGCCGGTCCAGGAGCCCCGGCAGCCCGTCGCCCTCCTGGGCGGCCTCCAGGGAGGTCGCGTGGTACGAGCGGCCGGCCTCGATGCAGGAGAGCACCTCCTCCTCGGTGATGCGCAGCCGTTCGGCGATCTCGGCGGTCGTCGGGGTGCGTCCGAAGGCGGTCGTCAGGTCCTCGGTCGCGCTGTTGACCTGCACCCACAGCTCGTGCAGCCGGCGCGGGACGTGGACCGTGCGGACGTTGTCCCGGAAGTAGCGCTTGATCTCGCCGACGACGGTCGGCATCGCGAAGGTCGGGAACTGCACGCCTCGGTCCGGGTCGAAGCGGTCGATCGCGTTGATGAGCCCGATGGTGCCGACCTGGATCACGTCCTCCATCGGCTCGTTGCGGGAGCGGAAGCGGGCGGCCGCGTAGCGCACGAGCGGGAGGTTGGCCTCGATGAGCGCCCCGCGCACCCGGTTGTGCTCCGGTGTGCCCGGCCCGAGCCCCTTGAGTTCACCGAAGAGCACCTGGGTGAGGGCCCGGGTGTCGGCGCCGCGGCTGCGCGGCGGTGCGGGCTCCGGTGGGGCCTCGGGGGCCTCCAGGGGCGGTGCTTGAGGCGCAGTACTGGCCGGCACGGTCAACTCCACCTCGCAATCGATCAACGTATTCGGCAAAAGCGGTCATAGCATCACAAGAGATGTGCACTGTGTGCAAGCACCGCATAACGCCGTGTTGAGGGCAAGTTGGGTAAGTTGTGCTCAATACGCATAAAGGCCCTGCGCCTTTCCGGCGCAGGGCCCAGTGGGGTCCGGCTCAGTACTCGTAGTCGGCGATCACCCAGGTGGAGAACTCCTTCCACAGCGTCACTCCCGCCTGGTGCTCCGGGTGCTCGACGTAGCGGCGCAGCGCGGCCGCGTCGTCGAAGCCGGAGTTGATGGCGAAGTCGTACGCGATGGGGCGGTCGCTGATGTTCCAGCCCAGCTCCCAGAAGCGGATCTCGGGGATCTTCCCGTCCAGCGACCGGAAGGCGTCGACGCCCTCCAGGACACGCGGGTCGTCGCGCTCGACGCCCTCGCCGAGCTTGAACAGGACGAGGTGGCGGATCATGTGCGCTCCTAGCTGCGGGCCTAGTGGGCGCCGTTGGCGAGCCAGGTGAAGAAGTCGCCTATGGCCTTGGCGGCGTCCGATATGCCCTCGAACCCTATCTGGACGTAGCTGGCCGCCTTGGCCGGGTCCGTGATGATGACGTACAACGCGAAGACCACGAGCACATAGACGGCGATCTTCTTGGCATTCACCGCCATTGCGGCCTCCCCAGTCACTGTTGCCCCACGACCGCACATGATCGCACGAAGGGCCCCGTCTCTCGACGGGGCCCTTCTCAAAGCGGTAGCGGAGGGATTTGAACCCTCGGTGACTTGCGCCACACTCGCTTTCGAGGCGAGCTCCTTCGGCCGCTCGGACACGCTACCGAGGGAGACCTTACAGCACGCCGGGCAGTGCTCTGAAATCGGTATTCGGGGGTCGGTGTGCAGGGGGCGCTGGTCAGCGGGAGCGGAAGAATTCGGTGAGGATCCGGGCGCAGTCCTCGGCGAGTACGCCCTCGATCACCTCGGGGCGGTGGTTGAGCCTGCGGTCGCGTACGACGTCCCAGAGGGAGCCGGCCGCCCCGGCCTTCTCGTCGCGGGCGCCGTAGACGACCCGGTCCACCCGGGACTGCACGAGCGCGCCCGCGCACATCGTGCAGGGTTCGAGGGTGACGACCAGCGTGCAGCCGGACAGCCGCCACTCCCCGAGGTCGGCCGCGGCCCGGCGGATCGCGAGGACCTCGGCGTGCGCCGTCGGATCACCGGTGGCCTCGCGTTCGTTGTGTCCGGCGCCGAGCACGGTCGTACCGTCCGAGGCCAGTACGACGGCGCCCACGGGCACGTCGGCGCCGGCCCGCCCGGCCTCGTCCAGGGCGAGCCGCATCGCGGCCCGCCAGCGGTCGCGTACCGGGTCGGTGCCTCCTGTTGTGGTCACTGCAGCTGTCAGCGGACGGTCTCCAGGACCTCCGAGGCGCCCAGGGCCTCGGCGATCGCGCTCAGGGCGTCCTCGTCGAGGGTGCGCAGCTCCTTGGCGCTGACACCGAGGTCGTCGAGGATCTCGACGTCGCCGACGGGGCTGTGCGGCACGGACTCGGCGGACGGCGTGTCCTCGTCGCCGTCCTCCTCGTCCTCACCGTCCTCGGTGCCGTCGAGGTCGAGGGAGTCCAGGTCGGGGACGTCCTCGCCGGGCTCCCTTCCGAGCAGTTCGTCGGTGAGCAGGATCTCCCCGTAGCTGCTGCGGGCAGCGGCGGCGGCGTCCGAGACGTAGATACGAGGGTCGTCCTCGCCGTCGACGCGGACGACACCGAACCAGGTTTCCTCCTGCTCGATCAGGATGAGCACCGTGTCGTCCTCGGTCGAGGCTTCCCGGGCGAGATCGGCCAGATCCGACAGGGTTTCCACATCGTCGAGCTCTGTGTCGCTCGCTTCCCACCCGTCTTCGGTGCGCGCGAGCAGTGCGGCGAAGTACACCGTGACTCTCCCACTGGTCTTAGGCGTGCCGGTTGGAGGTCCCCCCGGCGGGGCTCAGGGCGGGGAGAGCTGTGCTCCGAGCCCCACCCACTCGGAATCGTGGCAGAAACAAGGCGTTCAGGGGACGTCTTCGGCACCCTGTGTCCGCCGTCTTTGATCGGCCACGAGCGGGATCGTACGCGGCGATCGGCGTGTGCACGCAACGGGTTGCCCTCAGGCGCGTCCCGAGTCGGACCCCGGGCTACCAGCGGAAGGTGCGCATGCGCATGGCGTGGCGCAGCCGTGCGGTCTTGGCGCGCCTGGGCTGCACACGGTCCCGCAGCTCCCGGGCTTCGGCGAGGTCACGCAGGAACTGGGCCCTGCGGCGCCGGCGCTCCGCGTCGGTCTCGGCCGACGGCGAGTCCTTACGGGTTTCACGCTCAGGCAGGTCAGGCATAGGCACACCACCCCCCCGGTACGTCCTTCCACTTTCCCTCTGATGGGCGGTTTGATGCCAGCGCGAGGGCTGCGGGGGCGCGGTTACTGTTAGGGCATGCGTCTCCACGTCGTCGACCACCCCCTGGTCGCCCACAAGCTCACCACGCTGCGCGACCAGCGCACCGACTCCGCGACCTTCCGCCGTCTCGCCGACGAGCTGGTCACCCTGCTCGCCTACGAGGCCACGCGCGACGTGCGCACCGAACAGGTCGACATCACGACGCCGGTCTCCTCGACCACCGGCGTCAAGCTCGCCCGCCCGCGCCCCCTGGTGGTGCCGATCCTGCGGGCCGGGCTCGGCATGCTCGACGGCATGGTCCGGCTGCTGCCGACGGCCGAGGTGGGCTTCCTCGGCATGATCCGCAACGAGGAGACGCTGCAGGCGTCCACGTACGCCTCCCGGATGCCCGAGGACCTGTCCGGGCGTCAGGTGTACGTCCTGGACCCGATGCTGGCCACCGGCGGCACGCTGGTCGCGGCGATCCAGGAGCTGATCAAGCGCGGCGCGGACGATGTGACCGCGGTGGTGCTTCTTGCGGCCCCCGAGGGGGTCGAACTCATGGAACGCGAGCTGGCGGGCACGCCGGTGACCGTTGTGACGGCGGCCGTCGACGAACGGCTCAATGAGCACGGGTACATCGTGCCGGGGCTCGGGGACGCGGGCGATCGCCTCTACGGGGCGGCTGAGTAAGGTTCGCCTTTCGCCGTAGGAGTGCGGGTTCCTTTGCGGCTGCGGGTCCGTTGTGGCTTGTCGCGCCCACGCGGCGGAGCCGCAAATCGACACAGCCCCGCGCCCCTTATGGGGCGCTCTCAGCAGCCCTTTGTCGAAGAAGTGGGCGCCGGGCTGGGGTTGGCCAGGGCCGCCAGGGCCTGGTCAGCGGCCGCCTTCGGGGTGAGGCCCTTGAAGGCCGTGCCGAGGATCAGGTCGACGGCGGCGCCCTTGCGGGTGTCGGCCCGCTTCTCGGCGCCGGCGAGCTGTGTGGCGAGCACGGGCAGCGAGCTGTTCAGGGCGGACGGGGCGCCGAGCAGTATGCCGGTGCCCTTGACCTTCTTGTCGTACTCCTTGGACGCGTTGCCCACATCGCCGATCTTGAAGCCGCGCTTCTGCAGCTCGTCCGCCGTGCTCTTGGCCAGACCGCTGCGGTCCGTGGCGTTGAAGACGTTGACCGTGATCGTGCCGGGCTTGGGCACGGGGGCCTTCTTGGTGTCGGCCGACGGGCTCGCCTTGGTCGCGCAGTCCGCCTTGGGGCCGGCCGCCGAGGCCTTCTCGCCGCCGCCGGTGAAGAGGTCGATGAGCTGCAGCGTGCCCCAGCCGACCAGGCCGAGTGCGGCGACGGAGGCCACCAGGGCGACTCCGAGCCTGCCGCGCCTGCGCCTGCGCATCCGTGGGTATTTGTCCCCCGTGATCCGGTACTTGCCACCCATGCCCGGGGGAGTCAGCATGCTCATGAGCGCAGCGTAGTGCGCCCGGGCGGCGATGCCTACTAGATGATCATTCGAGGCCGCACAGGTGAACCCGAAAGGGCCAAGCAGTCAGCGGCAGGCCTTCGGGGTGTGCGTCAGTCGAGTTCGAGCACGCGCGCGTGCAGCACCTGGCGCTGCTGCAGCGCGGCCCGCACCGCGCGGTGGAGGCCGTCCTCGAGATACAGGTCGCCCTGCCACTTGACGACGTGTGCGAACAGATCGCCGTAGAAGGTCGAGTCCTCGGCCAGGAGGGTCTCCAGGTCGAGCTGTCCCTTGGTGGTGACGAGCTGATCGAGGCGGACCGGGCGCGGCGCGACGTCCGCCCACTGCCGGGTGCTTTCCCGGCCGTGGTCGGGGTACGGCCGGCCGTTTCCGATGCGCTTGAAGATCACACGGAAAGCCTACCGGTCAAGACCTTCCGGGCGCAGCCATGGCGACGCAGTGCGGGGACCGAAAAGAAGTTGCAAATCGGGGCAAAGGATCCGTACGGGTGTTACGCACAGGCTGTGGACGGCGGGTGTCGGCCCGGCGGAGGCGGTGGTTCACAGGGAACGTCCGCCTCCGCCGGCGGATTCAGCGGTCCCGTTCCTTCGGGGTCTGCTCGGGTTCCGGCTTCTTCAGGTTCTGCTTCGGTGCGTTGCGTGCGGCCTCGGCGCGCAGCAGCGCGCGCAGGACCGCGTACGGGTCGGTGGGCATGGCTGTGTCCCCTGGTTCCTTGCGTGGTGACTGACTTCTTCCGGGAGGCCGGGGTCTGTCAGCAGCGCAGGACCACGGAGCGCAGGGCATGCAGGGCGTGCGGCGGCCGGGGCGGCGTGGGGAGGGGGTGGTCCGCCGGGGTGTCGAGGGGCGGGGCCTGGAGCGGTGCGGGGCGCAGGGCCACGACGGTGCGGTGCAGGGCGTCGGCCGGTGGCCGCACGGCCGCGTCCAGGGCGTCGTACTCGACGATCTCCGTGGCGGAGGGCGGTGCCGCATGCACCTCCGCATGGGCGCCAGGGAGCAGCAGGGCGAGCAGCAGGACGAGCGTCCGCAGCCAGGCGTGGCCGCGGGAGAGGCTTCGTACGGTGCTCACGAGAGGTCATTTGCCCATGCTTTGTCCCGCCTTGAGCATGTCGGGGCCGAGAACCGCCCGTTCGGGGGACCCGGTACGGCTCAAAGGGTGCGTGGCACCTCCTGGGCCCGGCCCCGGATGCGGATCGCGGTGACGATCTCGACCACGCCGACCGCGACCGGCAATGTTCCATGCTTGGACCCGCCGCGGGCGGCGTGCCACCTCTGGGAGCCGGCCGACCGACGGCCGTCTCCCGGCTGCCTTCGGCTATTTCCCGGTGGCCTTCGCGGCCTTCGCGGCCGCCTTCGTCTCCTGCTTGTGCGCCCGGACCTTCGCCAGCGAATCGGGCCCCTCGATGTCGGCGACGGAACGGTGGCAGTTCGCCTCGCCGTATCCGCCCGCGGCCTCACGCCAGCCCTTGGGCCGCACGCCGAGCTGCTTGCCCAGCAGCGCCAGGAAGATCTGCGCCTTCTGCTTGCCGAAGCCGGGCAGCTCCTGGAGGCGTTTGAGGAGCTCACGCCCGTCGGTCACGCCCATCCAGACGAGCTCGGCGTTGCCGTCGTAGTGCTCGACGAGGTACTGGCACAGCTGCTGGACGCGCTTGGCCATGGAGCCCGGGTAGCGGTGCACGGCCGGTTTCTCGGAGAGCAGCGCGGCGAAGGCGTCCGGGTCCATGACGGCGATCTCGTGCGCGTCCAGGTCGTCGGCGCCGAGCCGGTCCGCGATCGTGCGGGGCCCCTTGAACGCCCACTCCATCGGGACCTGCTGGTCCAGCAGCATCCCGACGAGGGCGGCGAGCGGGGAGCGTCCGAGGAGCTCGTCCGCCTTGGGGTCCTGGGCGAGGTGCAGGGTGACGTCCATGCCTCCGATCATGCCGCTTTCACGCCGCGCGTACGATTCCGGCCCGAATCACCAAGGCACGGCTTGCTTTGATGTGCAGAAGGCATGCCCGCGCCCAAGATCTGGTGACCGCCCGTTTCCTGCGGCAGGGCTTCGAAGGCGGGGCCGGGCCCAATTGGCCTGTCTGCGGCGGGAGGTAGCCTTCCCCGAATGACCCCTGAGGACCTCGTCGCGCACTACGGACTGGAACCGATCCCGCGCGAGGGCGGCCTGTTCCGGCAGACCTGGGCGGGTCCCGAGCGCCCCGACGGACGGCCGGAGGGCACCGCGATCGTCGCCCTGCTGACGGCGGACGACCACTCGGCCCTGCACCGCCTGCCCACCGACGAGATCTGGCACTTCTACCTGGGCGACCCACTGGAGCTGCTGCTCCTCGCCCCGGACGGCACGTCCAGGACGGTGGTGCTCGGACCGGACGGGCTGGGTGGCCAGCAGCCCCAGACGACCGTGCCGGCCGGCACCTGGATGGGCGGGCGGGTCGTCGCGGGCGGCGCATGGACGTTCTTCGGGTGCACGATGGCGCCCGGGTTCACCTATGAGGACTACGAGCACGGGGACGCGGCCGAGCTCACGGCGCGGTATCCGGCCGAGGCCGACCGGATTGCGGAACTGTGCCGTCCATGAAGCTGCTGGAGGGACAGGTCGCCCTGGTCACGGGCGCGAGCGGCGGTATCGGCCGGGGCATCGCGCTGCGTTTCGCCGAGGAGGGCGCGGCGGTCGCCGTGCAGTGCCGTACGGCCGTGGAGGCGGCACGGGCGGTGGCCGCGCGGATCGAGGAGCTGGGTAGACCGGCCGTCGTACTGCAGGGCGACCTCACCGACGAGGACGTGTGCCACCGGGTGGTCGGCGAGGCGGCCGAGTGGGGCGGCGGGCTGACCGCGCTGGTCAACAACGCGGGCGTGCAGCCGACCCGGGAGCTGCCCGGGATGACGGTGGCCGAGTGGCGGGCCGTCGTGGACGCCGACGTGTCCAGCGTCTTCGCGTGCACCCAGGCCGCCGCGGAGGCCATGCGGGAGCGCGGCGGCGGAGGCTCCGTGACCCACATCGCCTCGATCGAGGCCCGCCAGCCGGCGCCGCTGCACGCCCACTACAGCGCCGCCAAGGCCGCCGTCGTGATGCATGCGCGCTCGGCGGCCCTGGAGTACGGCGCGTACGGCATCCGCGTCAACACCGTCTCCCCCGGCCTCATCGACCGCGAGGGCCTGGCGGACGCCTGGCCGGAGGGCGTCGGGCGCTGGCGAACAGCGGCCCCACTCGGCCGCCTCGGCCGACCGGAGGACGTGGGCGACGCCTGCGTGTTCCTGGCCTCCCGACTGGCGTCCTGGGTGTCGGGACACGACCTGGTGGTCGACGGAGGGGTGTCGGCCCGGCCGACCTGGTGAGGTGGGGGCGGTTCGGGTGCGGTGCAGTGAGGCGTGAGCGGCTCGGCTCGATGAGTGCTCCGCGGTTTGTGTCCGTACCTCTTCGGGAGGTGGCCGGGGCCGGGACGGAGGGTGGCGTGGGGTGTGATGGTGAGCGCAGGGGGCGGCAGCGGCGTCGGGGAGTTCGAGGGCTGGTGCTGCTCGGTGCCGTGCTGGTCCTGCTCGTCCTCGGGGGTGCGGGGCCCGCATCGGCGCACGCGGCGCTCAAGTCCACCGACCCCGAGGACGGAACCGTCCTCAGGTCGGCCCCCCGCTCCATCACCCTGACGTTCACCGAGTCCGTCGGTCTGCTGGACGATTCCTTCCGCGTCCTGGACCCCGACAACCGGCGTGTGGGCATTGGTGAGGCCCAGCACGCGAGGGGCCGCTCCGACACGGCGAGCGTGACCCTGCCGAAGAAGCTTGCCAAGGGCACCTATGTAGTGGCCTGGCGGGTCGTCTCGGCGGACAGCCACCCGGTGGGTGGCGCGTTCACCTTCTCCGTCGGCAAAGCCTCCGCGACGGCCGCCACCGTGAACACCGGACCGGTCGAGAACCCGGCGACCGCCAGTCTCTACAACATCGCCCGCTATCTGGCGTACCTGGCGGCGGCGCTGCTGATCGGCACGGCCGCCTTCGTCGCCCTGTGCCGCCCGACGGACCGCGGCCCGCTGCAAATACCCATGGTCGTGGGCTGGTGGACGCTGCTGGGGACCACCCTGGCGCTGCTGGCGCTGCGCGCCCCGTACGAGACCGGCACGGGCCCCGGGACCGTCCTCGACGCCGCCGCCTTCACCCGCACCCTCACGGGCCGCCCGGGGCTGGCGCTGCTGGCCCGGCTCACCCTGCTTCTGGTGGCCGCCGTGTTCACCGTACGAATCCGCAAACGCGACGCATGGCCGCGGCCGCTGCTCGCCGCCGGTGGTGCCCTGGCCGTGGCCCTCGCGCTCACCTGGGCCGCCTCCGAGCACGCCTCGGCGGGCATCCAGGTGCCCCTGGCGATGGCGTCCGCCGTGCTGCACCTGCTGGCCATGGCGGTCTGGCTGGGCGGCCTCACATCGCTGCTGCTCCTGCTCCACCGCACCGAACTCCCCCCGGCCGTCGTGGCCCGCTTCTCCCGGATCGCCTTCGCCTCCGTGACCGTCCTGGTCGTCACCGGCGTCTACCAGTCCTGGCGCGGCCTCGGCTCCTGGAGCGCGCTCACGGGGACGACGTACGGCCGCCTGCTGGTGGTCAAACTGGCCGCTGTGGTGCTCCTGCTGGCGGCCGCGGGGCTCTCGCGGCGCTGGACCGCGCAGCTGGTCGCGGCGGACGCCGAGACGGCCGTACGGGAACGGGTCCCGGAGCCCGTGGGCGGGCCCCCCGCGACCGCCGCGGAGGGGCCGCCCACGGCGGAGGGCGGCACGAGCCGCCGCAGTCTGCGCCGCAGCGTACTCGCCGAGGTCGCCGTCGGGGTCGTGGTGCTGGTGCTCACGACCGTGCTCAGCAGTACGCTGCCGGGCCGCGCGGCCGCCGAGGCGGCGGAGGCACCCGCGACGGCCGGCGGGCTGCCTGCCGCGTCGGTCACGACGATCCCGTTCGAGGTCGGCCGCGCGCGCGGCAAGGTGCAGATCACCCTCGACCCCGGTCGCGTCGGCGACAACACCGTGCAGGCGGTCGTCTTCGGACCCGACGGCGGCATCGTCACCGTCCCTGAGCTGCGGCTCTCCCTCAGCCTCCCCGCGCAGAAGATCGGCCCGCTCGACGCCAGGTTGACCAACCGGGGTGGCTACTGGGGGACCGGTTCGGTCACTGTGCCCCTCCCCGGAACCTGGGCCATGAAGGTCACGGTCCGGACCTCCGAGATCGACCAGGTCAGTGTGGCGAAGGCGGTCCGGATCGTCGCCTAGCCGGCCCTGGCCGCGACGCGAATCCGGCATTTACTCTCATCTCCGTGCGGGGTCGTTCGATTGCACGGACGGAAACGATCACGAACATGTCGGTCACATTTCCACAAAGGTCCCCGGCGGCTCTTGACGCATGACCGGACATAGGACTGATATAAGCGCCACGATGTTCGGTCGAGTTGATTTCTGGTCGGTTTCGACTTTTTTCGACGTGGCGTTGTGACCGAACCCCTGCCTTCAGGAGCCGCACATGGACCTCTCCCCCTCGGGTCTCTCTCTTCCCGCGACCAGTCGTCGCAGTCTGCTGCGCGGCGTCGGTGGCGCAGCCCTGCTCGCGGGTGCGGGCATACCCCTGCTGTCCGCGTGTGGCAGCAGTGGGAGTGGCTCGGACTCGAAGACCGTCAGTCTGGGCTCCAACTCCTCGGACGCGGTGCCGAAGAAGGCGTTCGCCGAGATCTACGCCGCCTTCACGAAGCAGTCCGGCATCAAGGTCAACGTCAACACCAAGGACCACAACACCTTCCAGGAGCAGATCAACTCCTACCTCCAGGCCACGCCGGACGACGTGTTCACCTGGTTCGCGGGCTACCGCATGCAGTTCTTCGCGGCGAAGAAGCTCGCGACCCCGATCGACGACGTGTGGACGAAGATCGGCGGCAACTTCCCCGACGCGATGAAGCAGCTGTCCAAGGGTGAGGACGGCAAGTACTACTTCGTGCCGCTGTACACGTACCCGTGGGCGCTCTTCTACCGCAAGAGCGTCTTCAAGCAGCACGGCTACCAGGTGCCGACCACCTGGGACCAGCTGGTGGCCCTGTGCAAGCAGATGAAGAAGGACGGCCTGGTCCCGATCGCGTTCGGCGACAAGGACGCCTGGCCGGCGATGGGCACCTTCGACCAGATCAACTTCCGGCTCAACGGCTACGACTTCCACAAGTCGCTGATGGCGGGCAAGGAGGCGTGGACGGACCCGAAGGTCAAGGCGGTCTTCGACCACTGGTCCGAGCTGCTGCCGTATCACCAGGACGGCTTCATGGGCCGCACCTGGCAGGACGCCGCCCAGACCCTGGTGTCGAAGAAGGCCGGCATGTACGTCCTCGGTTCCTTCGTGGCCCAGCAGTTCACCAACAAGGCCGACCTCGACGACCTGGACTTCTTCGCCTTCCCGGAGATCAACCCCCAGTTCGGGCAGGACACCGTCGAGGCGCCGACGGACGGCTTCATGGTCTCCAAGGCGCCGAAGAACCACGACGGTGTCACCAAGCTGATGGAGTTCCTGGGCACGCCGGAGGCCGAGCAGATCTACCTCAAGGCCGACTCCAGTGTGGTGGCCGCCTCCAGCAAGGCCGACACCTCGTCGTACACCCCGCTGCAGAAGAAGGCGTACGACATGATCAGCAGCGCCAAGAGCCTCACACAGTTCATGGACCGTGACTCGCGGCCGGACTTCACCTCGACGGTGATGCAGCCGGGTCTGCAGAAGTTCCTCCAGAACCCCAAGGGCGTGGACAGCCTGCTGTCCTCGATCGAGCGCCAGAAGAAGACGATCTTCGCGTCCTGATGAGCTCCGAAACGACTACGAAGAGCCCGGAGGCGGCCGCCGTGCCGCCTCCGGGCCATGCGCCTGAGACGAAGCGGGTCCCGCGGGGGCACAAGCGCCTGCTGACCCGCCGTGACCGCATCACGCTCGGCTTCATGGCCGGCGTGCCCACCGTTCTGCACGTGGCCCTGGTCTGGGTGACCGCGCTGGCGTCGATCGCGCTGGCGTTCACCACCTGGGACGGCATCGGCTTCGACTCGATCAAGTGGGTCGGGATGGACAACTTCAAGCAGTTGTTCACCGACAACCCGCAGTTCTGGCCGGCCGTCGAGCACAACATCATCTGGTTCGTGGTGCTCATCGCGATCCCCACCCCGCTGGGGCTGTTCCTGGCCGTGCAGCTGGACAAGAAGATCCGCTTCAGCCGGGTGTACCAGACCGCGTTCTTCCTGCCCGTCGTCGTGTCCCTGGCGGTGACCGGGTTCGTGTGGCAGCTGGTCTACAACCCGGACACCGGTCTGATCAACAGCCTGATCGGGGCGAACAAGCCCGGCCACTACATCGACTGGATCGGCGACCCGCACCTGAACCTGTGGGCGGTGCTGATCGCCGCCTCCTGGCGGCACACCGGCTACATGATGATCCTCTACCTGGCCGGGCTGAAGGGCGTCGACCCCTCGCTGCGCGAGGCGTCCTCGCTGGACGGGGCCAACGAGTGGCAGACGTTCAAGAACGTCATCTTCCCCACCCTGCGCCCCACCAACACGGTTGTCCTGGTCGTCACGATCATCGAAGCCCTGCGGGCGTTCGACCTGGTGTTCGTGTTCAACAAGGGCGCCCAGGGCACCGAACTGCTGTCGATCCTGATCACCAACAACATCATCGGCGAGTCCAGCCGGATCGGTTACGGCTCCGCGATCGCCGTGGTGCTGCTGGTCATCTCCCTCGCGGTCATCATCCCGTACCTGATCGCGACGTTCAGGAAGGAGCGGCGCGCATGAGCACGGCTGTCATCGCGAAGCAGCGCACCCCCGTCCGCCCGGCCCGGATCCTGCTGCACACGTTCCTGGTCGTCACCGCGCTGGCCTGGCTGGCCCCGCTCCTGTGGGCGGTGTTCGCGGCCCTGCGGCCGTACTCGGAGACCAGCAACCGGGGCTATGTCTCCTGGCCGCACAAGCTGAGCCTGGAGAACTTCACCAACGCCTTCGAGCAGTCGGACATGCTGCACTACTTCGGCAACACGCTGATCATCGCGGTCCCGGCCGTGCTGATCACGCTGCTGCTGTCGTCGATGGTGGCGTTCTACGTCAGCCGGTTCGACTTCCGGCTGAACGTCTTCCTGCTGCTGGTGTTCACCGCGGGCAACCTGCTGCCCCAGCAGGTCATCATCACCCCGCTGTACCGCATGTACCTGCTGATCGACCTGCCCGGCATCACCGCCAGCGGCAAGCTCTACGACTCCGCCCTCGGCCTGGTGCTGATCCACGTGGCGTTCCAGTCCGGGTTCTGCGCCTTCGTCCTGTCCAACTACATGCGGATGCTGCCGCACGAACTGACCGAGGCCGCCCTGGTGGACGGGGCGTCGGTGTGGCGGATGTACTGGCAGATCGTGCTGCCGCTGTGCAAGCCCGCCATGGCCGCGCTGGCCACCCTGCTCTCGATCTGGATCTACAACGACTTCTTCTGGGCGATCGTGCTGATCTCCACCGGCGAGAACATGCCGATCACCTCGGCGTTGAACAACCTCTCCGGGCAGTACTTCACCGACCCCAACCTGGTCGCCGCGGGCGCCCTGCTCACCGCGATCCCCACCCTGATCGTGTACTTCGTACTGCAGCGCCAGTTCGTCAGCGGACTGACCCTGGGCGCCAACAAGGGCTGACGCCCTCCCTCTTGAAAGAGACCTCCGTGCAGCAGCACCCCTTCACCGTCGTCGCCTCCGTCCCCGTGGACCCGGCCAACGCCCGGGTCCACGAGGAGGGCTGGCAGTCCTGGAGCCCCAGCGGCGCCTACGCCCTCGGCGACGAGCCGTACCGTCCGACCAACGACAACTGGGCGAGGGTCTGCTACCGCCCCGGCGTGACCGTCCCCGAGGGCACCTTCCAGGGCGAGGGCCTGCTGGCGCTCGACCCCGGCGACGGCTCCCCGGTCCGTCTGTGGGCGGCCGTCGACCCCGCCGCCGAGGTGCCGTCCATCCGTCTGACGGTGACGGACGGCATCGCGGAGGTCACCGCCGACGGCTCGGTGAAGGAGTGGACGGGCGCGGACGTCCAGACGGTGCTGGGCAGTTGGGCCGACAGCCTCGGCGTCGAGCCTCCGCGCCCGGCGCCGACCGTCTGGTGCTCCTGGTACGAGTACTTCACGAACGTCACCGAGGACGACATCCACGAGAACCTCCGTGCGATGGACACCCTCGACCTGCCGATCGACGTGGTCCAGATCGACGACGGCTACCAGAAGGCCCTCGGCGACTGGCTCACCCTCTCGGGCCGCTTCCGCTCCCGCGAGGGCATCGCGGACGCCATCCGGGCCCGCGGCCGCCGGGCCGGCATCTGGACGGCCCCCTTCCTGGTCGACCCGGCGAGCGACCTGGCCACCGAGCACCCCGACTGGCTGGTCCGGGACGCGGACGGCGGCTTCACCCACGCCGGCCGCAACTGGGGCCACGACCTGCGCGTCCTGGACACCACCCACCCCGAGGCGGCGGCGTATCTCACCGAGGTCTTCCGCACCCTCCGCGCCGAGGGCTACGACTACTTCAAGGTCGACTTCCTGTACGCGGGCGTGCTGGAGGGCGTACGGCACGCCGCCGTCGACGCGCTGACGGCGTACCGCTCCGGGATCGAGCTCATCCGTGAGGCGATCGGCCCGGACGCGTACCTGCTCGGCTGCGGGGCGCCCGTCCTGCCCTCCATCGGCCTGTTCGACGCGATGCGGGTGAGCCCGGACACGGCCCCGCACCGCCGCCCCGAGGCCGACGACTTCAGCCAGCCCGGCCAGGACCCGGCCGAGTTCACCGGCGCCGGACGCCAGTGGCAGCACGGCCGGTTCTGGGTCAACGACCCCGACTGTCTGATGGCCCGCCCGGCCGTGGAGACACGGGAACGCTGGGCGGCCCACGTGGAGGCGACCGGCGGCCTGATGGCCTCCAGCGACCGCCTCCTGTCCCTGGACGAGTGGGGCGCGACCACCACCCGCCGACTGCTCTCGGGAGCCGAGCGATGACCCGCGCCCTGAACGTCCCCGGCATCGCCTACGGCGGCGACTACAACCCCGAGCAGTGGCCCGAGGAGGTCTGGGCCGAGGACATGCGTCTGATGGCCGAGGCCGGGGTCACCATGGTCAGCGTCAACATCTTCTCCTGGGCGCTGCTGGAACCCTCCGAGGGCACCTACGACTTCTCCCGCCTCGACCGCATCCTCGACCTGCTGCACGCCCACGGGATCGCCGCCGACCTGGCGACCCCGACGGCGGCCCCGCCGGCCTGGTTCTTCGTGAAGCACCCGGAAGCGCTGCCGGTGGACAAGGACGGCCGCAGACTCTCGTACGGCAGCCGTCAGACGTTCTGCCCTTCGAGCCCCGCCTACCGCGAGGCGGCCCTGCGCATGGCTGGCGAGCTGGCCGGGCGGTACGCGGACCACCCGGCGGTCGTGATGTGGCACGTCCACAACGAGTACGGCTGCCACAACGCGGAGTGCTACTGCGACGTGAGCGCGGAGGCGTTCCGCGGCTGGCTGCGCGACCGCTACGCGAGCCTGGACGCCCTCAACCACGCCTGGGGCACCACCTTCTGGAGCCAGTGGTACTACGACTGGGACCAGATCCTGCCGCCGCGCGCCACCGGCGCGGTCCCGAACCCCACCCACCAGCTGGACTGGCGCCGCTTCTGCAGCGACGCCCTGCTCTCGCTGTACGAGGCCGAGCGGGACGTCCTGCGGGAGGCCGCGCCCCGGACCCCCGCCACCACCAACTTCATGGTGATGTTCAACTTCGACGCCCTGGACTACTGGCGTTGGGCGCCCGAGCTGGACATCGTCTCCAACGACCACTACCTCCAGTCCGCCGACCCCGAGTCGCAGATCGACATCGCCCTCAGCGGCGACCTGGTCCGTTCGCTCGCGGGCGGCCCGTGGCTGCTCATGGAGCACTCGACGGGTGCGGTGAACTGGCAGCCGGTCAACCGGGCCAAGACGGCGGGGGAGTTGCGCCGCAACGCCCTCGCCCATGTGGCGCGCGGCGCCGACGGCATCGCCTACTTCCAGTGGCGGGCGGCGAAGGCGGGCGCCGAGCAGTGGCACTCGGCGATGCTGCCGCACGCGGGCACCGACAGCCGGATCTGGCGGGACGTGGTGCGACTGGGTGCGGATCTGCGGGCGTTGGCGGAGGTACGGGGCGCCACCGGCACCGCCGAGGTCGCCGTCGTCTGGGACTGGAACGCCCGTTGGGCCATGGAACTGCCCTCGCAGCCCAGCGGCGAGCTGCACTTCCAGGACCTGGTCCGAGCCTGGTACGAGCCCCTGTGGCGGTCGGGCGTGGCGGTGGACTTCGTACGCCCGGACGCGGACCTGTCGCCGTACCGCCTGGTCCTGGCCCCTTCGCTGTACCTGATCGACGACACGGGCGCGGCCAACCTCACCGGCTTCGCGGAGCGCGGCGGCACTCTGGTGGTCGGCTTCCACAGCGGGATGGTCGACGCCAACTGCCATGTGCGGCTCGGCGGCTACCCGGGAGCGTTCCGGGAGGCCCTCGGCGTCCGCACGGACGAACTGTTCCCGCTGCTGCCCGGGCAGACGGTGGCCCTCAGCGACGGCACCACGGGCACGCTCTGGTCGGAGCGGGTACGGCTGGAGGGCGCGCAGGCGGTGACGTCGTACACGGACGGACCGCTCGCCGGGGTGCCGGCGGTCACCCGCAACCCGTACGGCACGGGCGCGGCCTGGTACGTGGCCACCCACCCGGACCCGGAGGCCCTGGCAGGCCTCCTGGAGCGCATCCGCGTCGAGGCCGGGGTCGAACCCGTGCGTTCCGCTCCGGCGGGCGTGGAGGTGGCCCTGCGGCGGGGCACCGAGGCCGACTACCTCTTCCTGATCAACCACACGGACCAGGACGCGCAGGTCGCCGTCTCCCCGGGGGCGACCGAGCTGCTGTCCGGCAAGCCGGTGGCCGGCGGGAGGGTGACGGTGGCGGCGAGGGAGGCCGTGGTGGTGCGGGAGCCACGGGCGGGTACCCGGTAGCCAAGTCGCCGGAGCCTCCCCTGGCGAGGTGAGCCGCCATGCCTGAGTTGCCGGACGTAGAGGGATTCCGGCAGGTCTTCGCGGACTGCGCCAAGGGAAGGGTGATCCGGCACGTCGAGGTCCGTGACGCGGGCGTACTGCACGGGGTGGGCGCGCGGCGGCTGCGGGAGGCGCTGGAGGGGCGGCGTTTCACCGGGGCGGAGCGCCACGGGAAGTGGCTCCTGGCCCGTACCGGCGGGCCCACCGTCGCGCTCCACTTCGGCATGACGGGCCTGCTGGTCTGCGCCCGCCCCGACGAGGAGGTCGCGCCCCACGACCGCGTCCTGTTCACCGTGGGCACAGGCCGCCAGCTCCGCTACCGCGACCAGCGCAAGCTCCAGGGCCTGTGGCTGGCCGACGACGAATCCGCTGTCGAACGGCTGCTGGCGCGTCAGGGCCCGGACGCGCTGGCCGTGGACCGCGAGCGGTTCGAGGCCGCGCTGTGCGCACGGCGCGGCACGATCAAGACGGTCCTCACCGACCAGTCCGTCGTCGCCGGCCTGGGCAATCTGCTGGCCGACGAGATCCTCTGGCGCGCGAGAGTACGTCCCGGCGCACACTCGAACGATCTCACCGAGGACGACCGCCGCCGCCTCTACACCCAGATGCGCCGCACCCTGCGCTCAGCGCTCCCCACCGGCCGCGTCCCGCCCCGCGGCTCCTGGCTCACCGGTCACCGCGACACCCCGTCCCCGCACTGCCCCCGCTGCGGCGAGCCGCTGCGCCGCTCCCGCCTGGGAGGCCGTACGACGGTGTGGTGCGCCAAGTGCCAGTAGCGCCGATCGGGTGCGGCACCACCGGCGCACGAGTGTTTTGTGACCGAGGGGTACTCGCCGCGTGCGCTGCGGGCAAGAGATGCCCGGAGCAGGCGGTGTCGAAGGGAGAGCGGCCGTGAGGTGGGTGCCGTACGAGGAAGCCGTCGGCCGCGTCATGGGCCCGTCGTGACCGCGTCCGGACCGGCTCGCGCTTCCCGCCCCGGGGAGCGGCTGGCGGACGCGGTGGACGCCCGGCTGCCCGTGTACGACGGCGGCGGCCGGCTGTTGCGCAAGGCGTTCCCGGACCACTGGTCGTTCCTGCTCGGCGAGTTGGCGCTCTACAGCCTGCTCGTCCTGGTGCTGACCGGGGTGTGGCTGACCCTCTTCTTCAAGCCGGAGATGCGGGAGGTCGTCTACGACGGGCCGTACACCCCGCTGCGGGGCGTGCGCATGTCGCAGGCCTTCGACTCCACCCTGCACATCAGCTTCGACGTGCGGGGCGGGCTGCTGATCCGTCAGCTGCACCACTGGGCCGCCCTGGTGTTCGTCTCCGCGATCGGCCTCCATCTGCTGCGGATCTTCTTCACCGGCGCCTTCCGCAGGCCGCGGGAGCTGAACTGGGTCATCGGCGTCACCCTGTTCATGCTCGCCCTGGCCGAGGGCTTCGCCGGCTACTCCCTGCCGGACGACCTGCTCTCCGGCACCGGACTGCGCATCGCCGAGGGGATCATGCTCTCCATCCCGGTGGTGGGCACGTACATCGCCTTCTTCGTCTTCGGGTCCCAGTTCCCGGGCCACGACGTCGTTCCGCGGCTGTACGGCCTGCATGTGCTGCTGCTGCCGGGAGCGCTGATCGCCCTGGTCACCCTGCATCTGATCCTCGTCTTCCACCTCAAGCACACCCAGTGGCGCGGCCCGGGCCGCACCAACGCGAACGCCGTCGGCAGGCCCCTCTACCCGAGCTTCACCGCCTCGTCAGCCGGCCTGTCCCTGACCGTGTTCGGGGTGCTGGCCGTCCTCTCCGGCGTCGCACAGATCAACCCGGTCTGGGTGTACGGCCCCTACCGGCCGGACCAGGTGTCGACCGGGTCCCAGCCCGACTGGTACGTCGGCTTCCTGGAGGGCTCGCTGCGGCTCGTACCGTCGTGGGAGACGACCCTCGCCGGCCACACCCTGATGTGGAACGTCCTGCTGCCCGCGGTCGTCCTGCCCGCACTGCTCTTCGCCGTCCTGTACGCCTACCCCTTCGTGGAGCAGCGGCTGACCGGCGAGTGGCTCACCGAACAGCACCTGTGCGACCGGCCCCGCGAACGGCCCGTCCGCACCGGCCTCGGCGTCGCGGGCATCACCTTCTACGGCGTCCTGCTGCTGGCCGGCGGCAACGACGTACTGGCGGCGACCTTCCGCATCTCGGTCAACACCCTCACCTGGACCCTGCGCGTCGCCCTGATCGTGGGCCCGGTGCTCGCCTTCGTGGTCACCCGCGCGCTGTGCCACGCCCTCCTGGAGGCGGAACGCGAACGTCTCGCCGAGGGCGAGGAGACCGGCGAGGTGCGGCAGAGCGTGGCCGGTGGCTACGAGAGCGGCCACCGCCCCGTCACCGACTTCCGGCCGGGCGCCCCGCGCGTCCCGCTCACTCCTGTGGACCGGCACCCCGGTCCACGTACTGGAACACCAGACCGAGAACACCCCGGCCCAGTACGCCGAAGCCGATGAGGAACAGCCACAGGCCGTAGACCACGCCGGTCGCCGTGAGCGCGAAACCGAACGCGGTGACGATCGGCCAGGGGCTGTGCGGCGGGAAGAACTCCAGGGGCCCGGCGGCGTCGGCCACCTCGGCGTCCGCGCGGTCCTGCGGGCGCCGGCCGTGCCGGGCGTACTGCACGGCGCAGAAGAACGACACCAGCCCGGCCATCGCGAACGCCACGGCGAGCGCCGCGGTGCCGGCCGGGTCCCAGCGGGACCACACGCCGTAGAGCGCCGCGGAGCCGCCGAAGAAGGCGGCCACGACACCGAAGAGCACGGCCTCCACCTTCACTGGAGTCCCTCCTGCCTGGCCTGCTGGACGACGTCGGGGTGGTGCAGGTCGAAGGCCGGGGACTCCGAGCGCACCCGGGGCAGCGCCGTGAAGTTGTGCCGGGGCGGCGGACAGGAGGTGGCCCATTCCAGGCCCCGCCCGTACCCCCAGGGGTCGTCCTCCTCGACGGTCCGGCCGTGCCGGGAGGTGTGCCACACGTTGTAGAGGAACGGCAGCGTGGACACACCGAGCAGGAAAGCACCCGTCGACGACAGGGTGTTGAGCAGGGTGAACCCGTCGGACGGCAGGTAGTCGGCGTACCGGCGCGGCATGCCCGACTCGCCCAGCCAGTGCTGCACGAGGAACGTCAGCTGGAACGCCGGGAACAGCAGCCAGAAGTGCAGCTTGCCCAGGCGCTCGTCGAGCATCTTTCCGGTGATCTTCGGCCACCAGAAGTAGAAGCCCGCGAACATCGCGAAGACCACAGTTCCGAAGAGCACGTAGTGCAGATGGGCCACCACGAAGTACGTGTCGGTGACGTGGAAGTCGAGCGGCGGCGAGGCCAGCAGCACTCCGCTGAGCCCGCCCAGCAGGAACGACACCAGGAATCCGAGCGACCACAGCATCGGCGTCTCGAAGGACACCGAGCCGTGCACCATCGTCCCGATCCACGCGAAGAACTTGATGCCCGTGGGCACCGCGATCAGGAACGACATCACGGAGAAGAACGGCAGCAGCACGGCGCCGGTGGCGAACATGTGGTGCGCCCACACCACCGCCGACAGCATGGTGATGGTGGTCGTCGCCCCGATCATCGGCAGATAACCGAAGAGTGGCTTGCGCGAGAACACCGGGATGATCTCCGAGATGATGCCGAAGAACGGCAGCGCGACGATGTAGACCTCGGGGTGCCCGAAGAACCAGAACAGGTGCTGCCACAGCAGGGCGCCGCCGTTGGTGGCGTCGAAGACGTGCGAGCCGAACTTCCGGTCGCACTCCAGGGCCAGCAGCGCGGCCGTGAGCACCGGGAACGCGGGCAGCACCAGGATCGACGTGAACAGCACGTTCCAGGTGAACATCGGCATCCGGAACATCGTCATGCCGGGGGCGCGCAGACACAGGATCGTGGTGATGAAGTTGACCGCGCCCAGCGTGGTCGACACCCCGGTGACCACCAGTCCCATCACCCACAGGTCGCCGCCGGCGCCGGGCGAGAAGTACGCGCTGTTCAGCGGCGCGTAGGCGAACCAGCCGAAGGCCGCCGCGCCGCCCGGCACCACGAACCCCGACACCACCATCAGACCGCCGAACAGGTACATCCAGTACGACAGCGCGTTGAGCCGGGGGAACGCCACGTCAGGGGCGCCGATCTGCAAGGGCATCACGGCGTTCGCGAACCCGGCGAACATCGGGGTGGCGAACAGCAGCATCATGATCGTGCCGTGAATGGTGAACAGCTGGTTGTAGGTGTGCTCGTTCATGAACTGCAGCCCCGGGCGGGCCAGTTCGGCACGCATGCCGAGGGCGAGCAGGCCGGCGAGGAGGAAGAAGCAGAACGACGTCACCATGTACAGGCGGCCGATCACCTTGTGGTCCGTCGTAGAGGTCCAGGCGAGCAGCGTGCGCCCCAGCGGGACGGCGGCGCCGCGAGACGCACGCCTCGCGCCTTCGTCGAGGCGACTCGACGCTTCGGTCATGGTTCTCCTCAGCCGTGTTCTCCTCAGCCGTGCCGAGAGCGAGAAGCGCCTCGCGAGTGCCCGACCCGACCGACGGGAAACCAGCGACTCCTCTGCGTGACGACGCTACCGACGTGCCGGCCGGTGCAGCGTCTGCCACGCCTCCGGGACCGGACCGGATCGCCCGGCCGCGCCGACTCCCGTCGTCATCGGGGTCGTCACCAGGGCGTCGACGATTCATGGGCCGGGGGTACCCGGTCCCGGCGGCGCCAGTCCGCCAGCAGCCTGGCCGCCAGGGCGTCCTCCAGACGGCCCGTCGTACGGATCCCGAAGACGACATCGGCCTCCAGGTCCGGATCGCTCTCCAGCAGCCCGCCGACGACGTCGTGCCGTACGACCTGTTCGTGCACGGCGTCGGCCTCGACGTGCTCGGTGTAGAACCGCACGGCCGCCGGTCCGGCGCCGGCCCGGCGCATCGCTTCGGCGAGGCGGCGGGAGGCCGGGGACGAGGTCACCTCGACGGCGGCGAAGTGCCCGACGAGCGCACCGCGCAGCGCCCGGTGCAGACCGAACAGGGACATCAGGTTGACGGTGGCGAGCGCCTCGGCGGGCGCGGTGTCGACATAGTGCCCGTACGCCGTCTCCAGCCCCAGGTCCGCCATCAGGTCGGCGTACAGCTGCGCATGGATCTCGTCCGCGCGGCCCGCGCCGAACTCGTCGAACTCGACCGCGACCATCGCCGCCTTGGCCCGACCGTGCAGCCGGGGGATGACCCAGGCGTGCGGATCCGCTTCCTTGAGGTGGTAGAGCGAGCGCAGGGCCGCATACTCCCGCAGATGGCCGAGCTCGCCCTCGTCGCACAGGAAGTGCGAGAGGCTGCCGACGGGGTCCACCGGCTCGACCTGCAGTTCGTCCAGCGCCTGCCGGGCCGTGTCGGTGCCGTCGACCGGCACGTCCGCGCGCAGTGCGCCCAGGAAGCGGTCCTCGATCGCAGCGCGGCAGGCCAGCAGTCCGCTGTCCCACTCGAGCCCGTCGGGCACGCCCTGGAAGCCCTCGTAGTGCAGCTCGTAGAGCACGTAGAGGGCGAGTTGCAGGTCCTCGCCGTACGGTGCACGGTCCGCGGCAGGCGGGATGCTCCCGGGGGCCGAGCCCCGCAGCAGGGCCAGCACGGCGGCGGAGAGCGGGCCCCGGGGTTCGGGCAGGGGCGGTGGCCGGTGCCTCGACTGGTCCCGGGGGCGGGTCGCGCTCATTCGGGCCCGCCTTCGCAGGGGCGCCTGCCGCGGCGGCGATGGCTGGTGTCGCACCAGGGGAACGTGCGGCTGCGGCGGCAGGTGCAGACGGCCACGGTGAAGCGCCGGGAGACCGTCACCTCGCCGTTCTCGTCCACCACTTCGACCGGTCCCTCGATGAGCAGGGGCCCGTCGCGCTGGACGCGAACCCGGCGGGGCCGGTCAGATGTGTTCGGCACGGATCACCACCAGCTCCTCCGTCGCATCGCCGGCCGTCAGCCCTCGTTCGCGCAGCCAGTCGAGCCGTGAACGCAGCACGCGGCCGAACGGGAGCCGGGTCCGGTCGACCACCTCGGCCCGCAGACCGGCGCCCGCGAGGCGGTCCAGCGTGGCGTCGATGCCGCACAGATGCGAGTGGACGATCAGCAGCGCGCCCGTCGGCCGCAGGAACGTCGACGCGGTGTCGCAGATGCGGTCGATCAGCAGCCGGCCGTCCGGACCGGCGTCCCAGGCCCGGGCGGCGCCCACGGGCGGCGTCTCGTCCTGGGCGGGTACATAGGGCGGGTTGGCGACCACGAGGTCGAAGCGGCGGCCCGGCACGGCCGAGGCGAGGTCGCCGTGGCGCACCCGCAGGGTCTGGCCGTTCAGCAGGGCGTTGAACCAGGTGGCCACGACCGCCCGCCAGGAGATGTCGACCGCGGTGACCCGGCCGCCGAGCCGCGCCGCCTCAACCGCGAGCACTCCGCTCCCGGTGCCCAGGTCCAGCACGTCCGTACGTTCCGTGATCGCCTCACGGTGCATCGCCTGCCGCAGCAACCGGGTGTCGGTCTGCGGGGCGTAGACACCCC
Organism: Streptomyces sp. NPDC051172; assembly: GCF_040682555.1. Lineage (NCBI taxonomy): Bacteria > Bacillati > Actinomycetota > Actinomycetes > Kitasatosporales > Streptomycetaceae > Streptomyces > Streptomyces sp. NPDC051172. Next base: position 4,935 of record NZ_JBFBBE010000061.1, on the reverse strand, counting down.
GCGGGACCCAGCAGCGGAGCGGGGCGGGCACGAACGGGCGGCTGGTGGTCAGAGGTGTCTCCATCAGCCTGAGCCTTCCGCCTGGGACGAGTGCCACGAGTGCCACCGGGACGAACCGGCGGCATCCCACGGGTACCCCCTGGCGGCAGAGGTAACGACTGCCTCTCGATGCACCAGCCGTTCCATTGGTTCTGTCGGTCGACCGTGTCATGTAACACAATCGATCGACATTGTCGGGTGACAATGTCGCGTGTATGTTGATCGCAAGCGACAGCCGGTGCGGCACGAAAGGCAGACCCATGACCAAGACGCCCCTGCGTGGAACCGAGCCGATCCCCCAGCGTCCGGCCCTCCCGCTGGTCGGCCACGCCTTCAGCGTCCCCAGCGGTGCCGACGGCCTGCTGCATGTGATGAAGGAGGCCAAGGAGCTGGGGCCGCTCTTCCGGCTCCGGATCTTCGGCAACGACATCAACTTCGTCTCCGGCCTCGACCTCGTCACCGAACTCGCCGACGAGACCCGCTTCCGTAAGAACGTCCACCCGGACCTCGTCGTCCTCCGGGAGATCGGCGGAGACGGGCTGTTCACGGCCTTCAACGACGAGCCGAACTGGCGCAAGGCGCACGACATCCTCATGCCGGCGTTCTCGCTCGGCGCGATGCGCGGCTACCACGCGACGATGCTCAAGGTCGCCCGGGAGCTGATGGGGAAGTGGGACCGGGCGGCGGGCACCGAGCCGGTGGACGTCGCCGCCGACATGACACGGCTCACCTTCGACACGATCGGCCTGTGCGGCTTCGGCTACGACTTCGAGTCGTTCGCCCGCGAAGAGGCCCACCCCTTCGTCACCTCGCTGTCACGGGCGCTCGGCTTCGCCCAGGACAAGGGGGAGTCGATCCCCGGTACGGACATCTTCAAGTGGAGGCAGGCCGAGCAGTTCCGCGGCGACGTCACCCTGATGCAGGACCTGGTCGACGACGTGATCCGGCAGCGCCGGACATCCGGCGACCGGAGCACCGAGGACCTGCTCGGGCGGATGCTGCACACCCGTGACGCCGTGACGGGCGAACCGCTCGACGACGTGAACATCCGTCACCAGGCGATCACGTTCCTCATCGCCGGGCACGAGACCACCAGCGGGGCGCTGTCCTTCGCGCTGTACTACCTGACCAAGCACCCCGAGGTGCTGGCCCGTGCCCAGGCGGAGGTCGACGCGCTGTGGGGCGACACGGACACGCCCGAACCGGACTACGCGGACATCGGGAAGCTGACGTACATCCGTCAGGTGCTCAACGAAGGCCTGCGGCTGTGGCCCACGGCGCCCGTCTACGCGGTGGAACCGTTGGAGGACACGGTCATCGGCGGGAAGTACTCCGTGCGCAAGGGCGAGTCGCTGCTGGTGCTCATTCCGCAGCTGCACCGGGACCAGGCCTGGGGCGACAACGTGGAGCTGTTCGATCCCGACCGGTTCCTGCCCGAGCGGGAGGACGCACGCCCCGTCCACCTGTTCAAGCCGTTCGGCAACGGCGAACGCGCCTGCATCGGCCGCCAGTTCGCGCTGCACGAGGCGACCCTGGTCCTCGCGCTCCTGGTGCACCGCTACCGCCTGATCGACCACACCGACTACCAGCTGAAGATCAAGCAGTCCCTCACCCTCAAGCCCGACGAGTTCACCCTCCGCCTGGCCCGGCGGACCGCCGCGGAGCGGCGCCGTCCCGCCGTCGTGACCGGCCAGGCCGCGCTGGAGCAGCCCGCGGCCCGGCGCGTCGCCGGCACCGCACTGACCCTGCTGCACGGCTCCAACCTGGGGACCTGCGCGGGCATCGCCCGGGATCTGGCCGAGGACGGCGGCGAACGCGGATTCACCGCGACGGTCTCACCGCTCGACGAAGCGGTGGGCAGGCTGACGCCCGGCGCCGGACCCGTGGTGATCGTGGCCGCCTCCTACAACGGCAGGCCGACCGACGACGCCGCGGAGTTCGTCGCCTGGCTGGAGGGACTTGAGCCCGGCTCGCTCGACGGAGTCCAGTACGCCCTGCTCGGCGTCGGAGACCGCAACTGGGCCGCCACCTACCAGCGCGTCCCCACGCTCATCGACGAACGGCTCACCGCCGCGGGAGCCACAAGCCTTCTGGAGCGCGGTGCCGCCGACGCCTCCGGGGACTTCGGCGGCACCGTCGACCGGTGGACGGGCGACCTGTGGACCGCCCTGGTCGACCGCTACGGAGCCGAAGGGGAGACGGCCGCGGGGGAGACGGCGGCCGACCAGGATGCGGGGCTGTACGAGCTGCAGGACGCGACCGACTCGGTCGTCGGCGGGCTCGCGGCACGCCACGGCGTCCAGCCGATGGAGGTGCTGGAGGCGTACGAACTGGTCGACACGGACCATCCGCTCGGCCGCTCCAAGCGGTTCGTGCGGCTGCGGCTGCCCGCCGGCGTCACCTACCGCACCGGGGACCACCTGGCCGTACTGCCACGCAATCCCGACGCCCTGGTCCAGCGGGTCGCCGACCGGTTCGGCCTGGACCTGGACCGCACCGTCCGGCTGCGCGCCCGCCGCCGCAGCCGGGGCGCGCTGCCCGTCGACCGCCCGCTGACCCTGCGCCGGCTGCTGAGCGACTTCGTCGAACTGCAGGACGCGGCGACCCGGGAGCAGGTCGCGGTGCTCGCCGAGCACACGGCCTGCCCACCCGAGAAGCGCCCCCTGGCGGAGCTGGCGGCGGCGGAACCCGAAGCCTTCCGTGAGCAGGTGACGGTCGCCGGGCGGAGCGTCCTGGACCTCCTGGAACGCCACCGCGCCTGTGAGCTGCCCTTCGAACGCTTCCTGGAACTGCTGCCCGTACTGCGCCCGCGTCACTACTCGATCTCCTCCTCCGCGCCGGCGGCTCCGGGCGAGGTGGACCTGATGATCTCGCTGCTGGCGGCACCCCACCGCGGTGGCGAAGGAACCTTCCGGGGCATCGCCTCGCACTACATCCAGACCGTCCGGGCCGGGGACACCGTCCAGGCCAGGGTGCTTCCGTGCAGCGAGTCCTTCCGCCTGCCGCAGGACCCGTCCACACCCGTGATCCTGGTCAGCGCCGGCACCGGCCTTGCCCCCTTCCGCGGAGCCGTCCTCGACCGCAGGCACTCGGGAGCGACCGGAACGCTGCTGTGCTACTTCGGCTGCGACCACCCCGACGTCGACTACCTCCACCGCGAGGAGTTCGCGGCGGCGGAGGCGGCGGGAGCCGTCAGCATGCGGCCCACCTTCTCCTACGCCCCCGAGGACGGCGCCCGCTTCGTGCAGGACCGCATCGCGAAGGAGAGCGACGAGGTCTGGGCCGCGCTGGAGGCCGGCGGACGCGTCTACATCTGCGGCGACGGCCGCCGCATGGCCCCCGCCGTGCGCGAGGCGTTCATGGCCGTCTACCGGAAGTACACGGGCGCGGACGACGAGGAGGCCACCGCCTGGCTCGCCGCACTGATCGAGTCCGGCACCTACGTCGAGGACGTCTGGGCCGGCTGAACACGCCGGATCCCCTCCACCGGGCACGGGCGTTCCGCAGCGCCCGTGCCCCGTGCCCTCCGCGTTCCGAACGCCACCCGCTCTCCCCCACATGAGGTTCCCATGCTTGTCGTACGCTCGGCGGTCCGCCCAGGGCCCGCGCTCTTCCCGTACTCGGTCTCGTTGCAGCGGAGCGGGCGGTGAAGGCGCGCGGCGGCACCGTTCTCACCTTCGGTGTCGCGGTGGCGCTCATCGCCGGAGTGACGCTCGGCAACGGCGGCGCGAACGTGATGCCCGTCTTCGTCGACGACTTCGCCTCACGCTTCGCCATGTCCAACTCCGGTGCCGGACTCGTCGCCGCGACCCAGCTGCTGGCGACCGCCGTCGTGACCTTGCTGCTGGCCCGGCGGGCCGCGCGGCCGGGCCGTGTGCGGCTTACACGCCTCGGCCTCGGCTGCGCGGGAGTCGGCTTCCTGGCCGCGACGGCAGCGCCCGACGCGGTGACCCTGATCCTGGCGAACCTGGTCCTGGGAGCAGGACTCGGTGCGGTCTACGCCGCTGCCACAGCGGCGCTCGCCGCCACCGACGACGCGGACAAGGCGTCCGCGGTCACCATCTCGGGGACGGTCGGGGTGACGGCGCTGCTGATCATGGCGGTTCCGGCAGCCAACCACGATCTGGGCGAGGGCACCGGATTCGTCCTCATGGCCTTGTGCTGCCTGGTCGCCTGGCCCCTCGTGCGCCGGCTTCCGGACGGCCCGCCGGCCTCCGGTGGTGCCTTCGACGGCCCGGCGGGCAAAGGCGCCGCGGCCCGCCCTTCGGCGATCCTGCTGGCCGGAACCGCGCTCCTGTGGGCGGTCACCCAGGGGGCCTGGTCGTACGCCTCGGTGCTGGGACGTCAGCACACCGCCATGTCGGACTCGCTCGTGTCGGCGGTCCTCGCGGTCTCGAGCGTCGTGGCACTCGTCGGCGCGGTCGTCGGCCCCGCGGCCGCACACCGCTTCGGGCGCATGCGGTCGATGGCCGCGTTCGTCACCGCACAGGCCCTGGCGATGGCCGTCCTGATCTCCACCCACGACACCGTGCTCTTCATCGCCGCAGCCGTGATCTGGCAGGGCTGCCAACTGGCCGTCCTGGTGCAGATGCTGGCCGCCGCCGCGCTCATCGACCCGACCGGGCGCCTGGTCGCATCCCTCAGCGGTGCGGGCGCGCTGGGGACCGGCATGGGACCACTGGCCGTCGGTGCCGTCCTGGACGCGGCGGGAGCCGGCGTCCTCAGCATCACTCTGGCCCTCGGAACCTTCCTCGCCTCGCTGCCGCTGCTCAGGATGACGGTGGCGGGCGCGAGTGCCTCCGCCGAGCGGCACCCGGCGCCGTCGCCTGCTGCCGAGGCGGGCTGAGAGCATCCGGCACTGCGGCCGGGTTCCGGCCGGCGGCATGGCCGCCGGCC
>NZ_JBFBBE010000060.1:0-56391 GCF_040682555.1 Streptomyces sp. NPDC051172 | reverse complement strand
ATAACACAAACCCAACCACATTCGGGACGAAGTGGTCGTGGGTTAAAAACCCCCCACCCCCACGCCTTATTACCAGGACTGGGGCCCTATCCACTCAGTGGATCAGGCCCCTGACGGGTTTCTGGAGATCGTCTTGATCGAGACGGCGGAGTATTGGGTGGGTCTCCCTGTAGTTCTGGTCGATAGCCGACCCGAACGCAGTGGTCGCCGAGTTCCTCCCGAGCGAATCGAGTCGCTCCCGGCGTAGGGGTAGGTGGCGGCCGGCATCAGGTACACCGGTGTGACACGAGTGCTCGGGCCTACGGTCAGATCGGGTTCGTGGACGGAGAAGCACCTGGTAGACAGAGCTTTCGGTGCTCTCGGCGGGGCCGAGGTTGCTTCGCATACAACGTCAACTGCCGCCGGGGGTCCTGTGTTGCGCCCGGCACCGGCCACGCCGGGCGTTGTCGGCATGCAGGTGGATGTGCACCATTCCGTTCCGATGAGAGCGCACCAGCGTTGTGGCGGAGACGGGTCGTGGCCGTGAGCCGACTGTCGCCGGGTTCGCGGTGCCGGAAGGGGCGGCCGCTCGGGACCGCCCCTGCGTGCGTTGGATCAGGATGCTTCCGCGACCCGGTTGAAGAGCCGGCCGGCGAGGTCGACGCCTGTGACTGCGCCGTTGACGTCGCGGGAGAAGTAGCCGCGCTGCCCCGTGAGGCCGCCTTCAGTGACGATGTACTCGTCGGCGTCGCCGGGAAGGAAGCCGATGCCCGCGGCCGGGTGGTCCGGGGGCATGTCCTCCTCCGATGCCTCGCGGATCTCCGGCTTGATCCCGACCGCCAGGGTGAGGCGGGTGCCGTCGGCGGCGATGTCGAGGTTGATGGCGTCGATCTCGTAGCGGCCGACGACCTCTTGGGCCCGTCCCTCGTCGTACGGGACCGGCTCCGCCGTCTTCTCGACGACACCGAGGTAGTGCTCGAGCACCCATCGCACGACGGACTGGTTGAAGGGGTAGCCGTCCGGGCCGGCGTTGGCCAGGGAGACCACCGCGAAGTTGCGCTCGGGCACGATGAGCAGTTCGGCGAACTGGCCGTTGCCCGAGCCGCCGTGGCCGATCCCGTGGAGGCCGTCCAGGTCGTGCAGGAACCAGCAGATGCCGAAGCCGTCGCCGAGCGAGCTGGCACGCAGCTCGACGGTCCGCTCCCGCATGCGATGCAGCGCTGCGGCGGGCAACACGTTCTCGCCGTCGCCGAGTTGGAACCGTGCCCAGCGCAGCAGATCGCCCACCGCGGAGGCGAGGCCGCCGCCGGGGTTGTCGCCGCGCGCGCCCTCCTTGAATCCTGCCCAGGGCCGGGCGGGGCGCATTTCGCCGTCGTCGCCGCGGTTGTAGCCAACGGCGAACTTGCGGACCATCACCTCGGACAGGCCGTAGACGGTGTCCGCAAGGCCCACCGGCTCCAGGACGAGCGAGGCCATGGCCTGTTCGAAGGGCAGGCCCGTGACCTTCTCGATGATCCGCCCGGCCAGGTTGTATCCGGCCTGGCTGTACGAGGCGCGGACCCCGGGCGGTGCGATCAGCGGCAACTGGGGCAGCTTCGCCACGAGCCCGGCCAGGGAGCGGTCGCCCTCGCCGTCGTCGATCAGGTTCCAGTCCAGGCCCGCGGTGTGGTTGAGCAGGTTCAGGACGGTGATCTGTGCCGCGGTCCGCTCGTCGGCGAGCTTCAGTTCGGGCACGTAGTGCCGCACCGGCGCGTCCAGGTCCACCTTTCCCTCGGCGACCAGGCGCATCAGCGCGGTCGCGGTGAAGGTCTTGGACACCGACCCCAGCGAGAACAACGTCTTCTCGTCGACCGGCAGCGGGTTGCCGAGGCTGGTCACACCGTGCGCGGCGTAGATCTCCTGACCGTCCAGGAGCACGCCGACGGCGACACCGGGAACGTCGAGCTCCGCGGCCTGTGCCTTGACGAACTCCGACAGCTTGTCCTGCGACATGGCTCCCCCTTCGGACAGTTGAACTAAGTACGAGAAGGAGCGTAGGCCGTCACTCGAACTAAGTGCAAGGCGTTTCATGAACTTAGTACAACTAGGGTGGTGGCCATGCCGCGAGACACACTGACCGCAGACCGGATCGTCCGTGCCGCCATCGAGCTGCTCGACGACGAGGGACTGGACGGCCTCAACATGCGCAGCCTGGCCAAACGGCTCGGCTCAGCCGCCACGGCCGTCTACTGGCACATCAAGACCAAGGACGACCTGGTCCGACTGGCCAGCGACGAGATCTGGCGCGAGGTCGAGCTGCCCGATCCCGACGCCACCGACTGGCGCACGGCTGCCACCGCCCACGCCAACAGCATGCACGCGATGCTCACCCGGCACCCCTGGCTCGTGCAGGCATTCGGCAGCCACCTCCTGCACGGACCCGGCCAGGCCCGGCACAACGACCTCAGCCTCGCCATCTACGAGAAGGCAGGCTTCGCCGTCGCCGACGCGGACCAGGCGGCCGGCGCCATGTTCACCTTCGTGCTCGGCAGCGCGCTCGGTCCTGCCGCGCAGGTCTCGCTGAACCGCCGACTGAGCAAGGACGGTGCAGACGCCGAGCAACTGATGGCCGACGCCATGGCGCGCGCCACCGAGACCGCCATGCAGTTCCCGCGCCTGCGCGAACGCCTCGACACCCCGGCCGCCACTGAGTACGCCGCAGCACCCGACTACACCTTCGCGTTCGGCCTTCAGTCCCTCCTCGACGGCTTCGAGGCCGCCCTCACCGCCGACCGCGCCAGCCGGCGCAAGTGACCGCCCCGGCCAACACCCGTCCGACCAGCGCCCAGCCCCTTTCCGGCTTCGCGCCGGCGCACAGGCAGGCGAGGCGAGACGGAACGGCGACACCGGCGCGCCCTGAAACGGTGCCCTACTTCGCACTCGGTGCAACGCTCAGACCGGTGCTGGGGCGTCTGTTGCCGAAGGACAAGAAGCCTGGCCGCCGAAGTTCGACCCGGAGGACCACAGAGCTCAGTACGCCGTCGAGTGCGGCATCAATAGCCTCAAAAGGCACCGTGCCGTGGGCGACACACAGCCGTCCGCCACTAGGTGACCGTCCTCGTCGCGGCCATCAGTGAATGGCTGTGACCAGCGTCATCGAGAGTGATCCAGTAACGGCGCTTGACCCCGATTTCGGTGCTGCGCACATCCTCGAGGACGCCGCCATTGCTTTCGATGGTGCGCGCCGAGCCGACGTTGCCATCGTCACAGGTGAGGAGGACCCGGTCCAGACCGAGCGCCGGCGCCTTGAGAAGAACCGCTCCCAGCGCCCACGTGGCCAGTCCGCGTCTCCTGGCAGAAGGCCGGACGCTGTAGCCGATGTGTCCGCCCCCTTCCAGCAGAAAGGCGTTCAGATAGTGCCGGAGGTCGATGGCCCCGAGGTAGGTCTCGCCGTCGACGATCCACCAGTGGGTGGCATGGACGCGTCCTTCCCCGACAGGAAGCGACCGGTCCGATTGCTGTCGCAGTCGCCCGACCCATGAGGCGAACCCTTCCGGGCTGTCGAGGTCATCGTCACCGACCAGACGCAGGCCGGCCCCGTCCTGGTGAGCACCAGGCTGCCACTCGTCACGCGCCGTGAGCCACGAGGAATGCAGCCGACCGGTGGGGGCGATCAGTTCAGCCATGCGAGGGACGCTAACACCAACGCCCTGTGTGATCAGGCACTTTGCGCAAGATCGGGAACCTGACCCGCCGGATGGGTGCCGGCCGTGATGTGGTCATAGCGGGACTGCACCGAGCCGTCCTCGTGACCCATGCGTTCGTCCATCAGCTTCGGCGGGGTTCCCACCTCTCTCATCAGGGTCTTGTGCGTATGGCGCAGCCCGTGCGGCGTCAGCCCAGGAGCGATCGGCACCCGGCACGCCTCAGCCTGCTTGGAGACCCCTCGCCCACGTGCGGGAATCCCGGGCCACGGCTCAGCGACGACCGGCACAGGGTGCTCTTCCTGATTGCCGCGTCCGGGGTAGCGTCCCGGGGCGGTTGAGGAACGTGAGTCTGAGTTCGTGCCGCTGCATGTGGCCGCGCCACCTCGACTCCCCCTTGGTGCCGGTCGGCCCCGCGGCGCCTGAACCTTGGCAAGGGCGGCGGAGCGGGGCTCAGCCTCCCCCACCCGTCCCCGGCGCTGGCCAGCACCGGTGGAATGCCAGGCTGCCATGTGGACCACGTACCAGTCGACCGAACACTTACCGTGTATGCGGCAGCTCACCAGACTCCCCTGCGACAGACTCCCCTGCGACGACGTAAGGTCGGGGCTTCGCCTTGCCGCCTCCACCAGGGTGAACATCCGGTCACTCCCGCGAAGCTCGTTGATATTTCGTAAGTCTTCATGCATAACGCAATGTGCTTCGCTTTTTTCTGTCCAAGACTGTCGGACTGGTCCTTGTCATGGCCGTCGAGCTCAGTCTCCTTGCCTTGAACTTGGCGGGGGACCAGGTCTCCGGAATCGTTGGCCATGCCAAGATTCCGGCTGCGGCCAGGGAGAAGACGGAGGTCGAGGTAAAGCCGAAGACTCCGGTCGAGAAGGACGGCAAGCTCCGCGTCTGCGGCACTCGTCTGTGTAACGGGGCCGGGACACCGGTCCAACTGCGCGGCATGAGCACGAGTGGCACTCAATGGTTTTCCAATTGCCTGGTCGGTGGCATGTTGGATGCGCTCGCCGAGGACTGGGGTGCGAGCGTCCTGCGCATTGCCACGTATGCGGACAAGGAAGGCTACACGGGAAATCCAAAGAAGTTCACAGGTCTGGCGAACCGATTGATCGACATGGCGAGCGCCCGCGGTATGTACGTGATTGTCGACTGGCACTGGGTCGACTCGGGCGACCCGAACCACGGCCTCCGCAGTGCAATGGCCTTCTTCAAGGAAATCTCCGCACGGAATCGGAACCGCCCCAATGTGATCTACGAGATCGTGAACGAGGCATATCAAGCGAGCTGGTGGGAGATCAAGAGCTATGCGGAGAAGGTCATCCCGGTGATTCGCGCCCGGGATCCCGACAGTGTGATCCTTGTCGGCACCCGCGGCTGGTCCACGCTAGGTGAATCCGAGAACGCCAATGAAAATGAGGTTGTCGCCCACCCGGTACGCGCCTCCAACATCATGTACACGTACCACTTCTACGCGGCGGCGCACCGGGAACCTTTCCTGAGGACCCTTGACCGCGCCTCCTCCAAGCTCCCTATTTTCGTCTCGGAATGGGGCACACAGTCGTGGGACGGCTCCGGCAACGACTTCGCCATGTCACAGAGATATGTCGACCTGATGGCCAGGAAGAAGATCAGCTGGACGAACTGGAGTATCGGTGACGGCGATGGTGACGGCGAAATCTTCCGGAAAGGCACCTGCAGGAGCGGCCGGTTCGCCGGCACCAGTGTGCTCAAGCCCGACGGTGTCTGGATCCGGCAGCGGATCAGAGGCTGACCGGTAAAGCCGCCGGCCCCGGCAGCCGTACTGCCGAGGCCGGCTCGGTTCTCTTGGCTGTCTGGTCTCGCAGTTCCCCGCGCCTCTGCGGCCGCCCGGCAGCTCGCCGCCTCCTTGGCGTCCTGGCGAGGGATCGCCGCTCCCGGCCGTGGCCCGGCTACGGCTGTGTCCTGCCGCGCCGGTGCCGGGCGACGGCGAACCCCGCTAGTGACAGTACGGCGACGCCGCCACCGGTGGTGGCGGCCACCGTGGTGGTCTTCGTCGCGGACGAGCCGGACGCCCGGGGGCAGTACGAGCCGCCTCCCGCGACGGTGATGCTCGTATGCCGCTGCTTGGCGGTGAGTCCCTTGTGGTGGTGGGCGGCGATGTCGACGGGGTAGCGGCCCGGCCCGATTCCGCAGCGGAGCCTCCCTTCGCCCTGGCCGAAGCTGTTCTTCTGCAGGGTCACCTTCACCGGGTGTCGGAATGCCGGGGAGGTCACCGTGAAGCTGCCGTTCTCGTCGACGGCCAGGGACGTCAGGTCGACTCCTGAGGTGACCTCGACGGGCGCGCCCGGCCTCAGCGGCCCGTCGGGAGTGCTGTCGCTGCCCGTGGGGGCGAGGCTGACGGCGAGGCCCGGGTCCTCGGCTGCGCGGGCGCCGGGTGCGGCTGCGAGACCGAGGGCGGCCGCGGTGCAGAGGATGCCGACTACGCGCAGGTACATCGGTGGTACCTCGCCTTCTGATAGGTGATCAGGCGGCCTTCGGCGGGACGAGCATGTGTTCGCGGCCGAGGGTCGTCGTGGTGTCGGTGTAGAGGGTGGTCTCGCCGTCGGACCAGCGCACGAGCAGGTCGTCGGGGTCGCCGGGTGTGTAGGCGCCGGCGGTCATGACGGCGGCGTGGGTCCACAGTGTGTTGGACGACTTCAGCTTGATCTCCGTTCCCACGCCGGAGGCGGAGGAGTCGCGGTAGAGGCTCAGTTCGCCGTCGGACCAGCGCACGACGACGTCCCAGTTGGCGCCTCCGGTGAAGTTCCCGGCGGCGAGCAGGGTGGCGTGGCGCCAGGTGTCGTTGGGGGGCTGCAGCCGGTGTTCGTGGAGGAATCCGCGGCTGTCGACGTCGGTGTAGAGGGTGGTTTCGCCGTCGGTCCAGCGGACCATGACGTCGTCGGGCGACGGGTTGGCGCTGTAGCGTCCGGCGGTGATCTGGACGGCGGCCTTCCAGGTGCTGCTGGGCTTGGCCAGCTGGGTCTCCCCCGCGAAGCCGCCCTTGCCGTCCCCGGTGTACAGGGTGACTTCGCCGTCCGACCAGACCACCATGAGGTCGGAGGCGTTGTTGTCGTCGAAGTCCCCGCCGGCGATGGTCCTGGCGTGGGTCCAGGTCGAGGACTTCGCGATCCGGTGTTCGCCGGAGAAGCCGCCGTTGCCGTCCCCGGTGTAGAGGGTGACTTCGCCGTCCGACCAGACGACGATCACGTCGGACCTGCCGTCGCCGGTGTAGTCGCCGGAGGCGGTCTTCATGGCCTGCTGCCACCGGCCCCCGCCGGTGGGGTACATGCTGTAGCCGCGCGGGTACTGGGTCGGAGTGGTGTTGTTCTGCGCGGCACCGTAGATCTCGAGGGCCCGCTGGTCGAAGGTCGTGGAGAACGAGATGCGGTCGCTGTTGTTCTCCAGGCCGCCGCCGTAGTAGCCGCCGAGGTTGCCGATGACGGTTCCGCTGCCGGTGGTCTTGTTCAGGCCGGTGATCCAGGGGCTTCCGGAGGTGCCGCCGTAGAAGCCGCCGCAGTCCATGCGCATCTGGTGGTAGCCGGGCAGCTGGCGGGTGGTGACGTCGGCACACATGAAGGGGCGGTTCTGCGGGTTGTGACTGCCGGGGTAGCCGATGACGGTGACGTTCTGCTTGTACTGGCCGTTCACCTGGCCGAGTCGGAGCGCGGCGCCGACGGCGCTCTGGACGCTCTGCCCTGCGCCGTTGACGGCGACCCGGGCGAAGGCGTAGTCGAAGTCGGAGTAGGCATCGCGGGTGGGGTGGCCTGCCGCCTGGTACCAGCGTGCGTCACGCACCCAGCTCTGCACCGCGAACCGGCCGTAGGGGGCGGGGTTGTTCGCGCTGCCGTCGTAGCGGGGTACGAACATGCCCTTGGAGCCGCCGGAGCAGTGCGCGGCGGTCAGGATCACGTTGCCCTGCGGGCTGTCGACGACGCTCGCGGAACAGAAACGTCCCGTCAGCTGGTCGGTGGCCGGGTCCGTCACGTAGTGGAAGAAGGTTCCGACCGTGGGGACACCGGCGAAGTAGACGCCGTTCTTCGGTGCAGCCGCACCCTTCACCAGGGATTCGGCCGACCCTCCGGCCGGGCCTTCCCCGCGCGGGCTGTCCGGGGTGGCCCGGGCCATCCGCTCGGGGGTCCAGAACTTCTCGGCCTCCGCACTCGTCCATGCCTTTCCCCGGCCCGCGTCGTGCGCGGTCGACGCGGGCGGCGCCGTCGCGGTGGCGGCGTCGGGGCGCGCGGAGGCGGGAGACGCCGCCGCGAGGAGGAGAGCGGAGACCGCTATCGCGGCACAGGTTCCGAACGTGTCACGAAAGGTGGGTATTCGCACGGTTTCCTTGTCTGTCAGCACACGTGCGGTTCTGTCAGCGCACGTGTGGCGAGAAGCGGCCGGTCTCAGCTCGTGAAGATGAAGTACTTCCACGTCCCGTAGGTCGTCGAGTTCACGTTGTCGCCCGACGTCGTGTCGATGTAGGACGAGCGGATGCGGAAGCGGACGCCCGTCGGCGGGGTGCCGGTGAGTTCGAGCGTGCCCTGGCCGTCCGAGCCGAGGACGAGGTACTCGCTGTGCGTGCCGCGCCAGGCGCCCTGGTAGTAGCCCTGGACCTCGACCCGGTACTTGCGGTTCGGGTACGGCGTCATCGTCGTGTCGAAGACGGGGGCCTTGGACTTGTGGAAGTAGCGGTACGTCTGGTTCCACGCCGTCCCGGTCCTGTAGGAGCCGCTGAGTGCGGTCGAGACCCTGACCCGTGCGCCCACCGTGCTCGTGACCGTCGCGGGCGCGTAGCGGGTGTCGCCCGTGAACTTGGCCGTCAGCTTGGTGTCGCGGGTCAGGTAGAGGCTCACGGAGAGGTTTCCGGAGGAGTCGACCGCGCCGGACTTGACCAGCTTGTCGGGCTTGTCGCCGCCGTACGGGTCGGCATAGATCGCGACGGTGCGGTTCTTGTACGTCGTCCCCAGGTGCGCCGTGAACTTGACCTGGGTGTTGTACGAGTACACCTTGCCGTTGTCGTCCAAGGTCAGGGCGGTCGTCGTCTTCGTGACGTCGACCGTGCTGGTGGCGGTGGTGCTCGCGTGGTAGTCGTCGCCCGCGTAGCCGACCGTGTACGTGACCCGGCCGCCGACCGGCGGGGTGTCGGCGAAGGAGTACGAGCCGTCGGCGCCGACCGTCGCCGTGCCGAGCAGCTTGCCGGACGGGGACTCGTCGTCCGCGCGGCGGACGGAGACCGTCGTGCCGGGCGGGAAGGACGCGTCCGAGGTCAGCTTGCCGGTGACGGACAGGGCCTGGGCGCGCGGCGCGGTGGACGGGGCGCTCGCCGTGAGGGTGGTGTCCGCCTTGGCCGGGTTGTCGAGGACCCGGAGGGAGTAGACGTTCGAGTCGTTGTACGAGACCGCGAACAGTTTGCTCGCGTCCGGCGCCCAGGCCAGGCCCGAGGCCGCGAGGGTGTCGGCGGCGCTGCCGCCGTCGGTGTTCGGGAAGTCGTACTGCCGCACCGGCGTGGAGACGCCCGGCTTGAAGATGTGGACGTCCGGGTCGTACCAGGAGAAGGTGCCCGCGGCGACCGCGCCGTTCGGGGCGATGTCGACCGCGTTCGGGTAGGGGTTGGTGGTGTAGCTGCCGTCGCCGGAGAGGTCCGAGAGCTTGAAGACCTCCTGCTTGTACGGGGCGCCGCTGGCCGTGACGACGTCCTTGCCGTCGGGGGTGACGGCGAGGTCGGTGAGGTTGCTGCTGTCGCCCGGGTCCCAGACGTACGCGGTGCGGGTCGCCGAGCCCGACGACACGTCGAACACCGCGAGTTCCGCCGGGCTCTGCCCGGGGGCGCCCGCGACGACGGTGTTCGGGGCTCCCGTCGAGGAGCCGAGGATCGGGGCCTCGCTCCAGGTCTTGTCGGTGTCCTGGTGGAGCGTGACGACCGGGTCGGTACCGCTGAGGTCGAGCGAGCCGATGTTTGCGCTGCCGCCGTTGCGGTAGCCGAACCAGAGCTTGCCGCCGGCGAGCGCCGGGTATTCGGGCTGGGTGCCGGCGCCAGTCGGGTAGCGGTGGGCCTCGGTGGCGGTCGCGGTGTCGATGGCGACGATCGCGTCGGCGTCCTGGACGGCCGCGTACAGGGTTCCGGAGTCGGCGGAGAGTTCCAGGCCGCGGACGCCGGGCAGCGATTCGACCGTGCCGACGACGGTGCCGCTGTAGTCGGTCGCGACGACCTTGCCGCTCTTCGGGTCGCTGATGAAGACCCGCTGGTGGACGCCGTCCACGACGACGGCACCGGTCGAGGTGACCGGCAGGACCGTGCTGGAGTCGGCCAGCGCGGGCGCGGCCGACGTGAGAGCGAGCGCGGTCGAGCCGAAGAGGACCGCGAGTGCGGTCGCGGCCGTGAGAGTGCGGGTGCGGGTGCGGGTGCGCACGGTGGTTTCGAACCCCCCGGAACGAAAAAAAGGCCCCTGTCGAACTGGGGACGTGAGCGGAGCGTAGGTCACGCCGGTGACGGCTGGTGCAAGGGAGGGTCAACGGTGATCAAAAAAGTCCCCGATGGTGATCAACCTCGCAGCGACTCGGGCGCACAGTGATCAAAAGCACTCCGCGCCGTTCGGCTCCGGTCCCTCCCCTCGTGGGGACCGGTGTCGAACGGCGCGGATCTCTGGGGCTCGGGCGATGGGTCCGGCGCCGCCGTCACGTGATTTCCGCGGAAGCCTGGCCGAGAAGGTTCGGCGCCGTGCGCTGTCGTCCTGAGCGCTGAGCTGATGGCCTGCGCGGACGGTGCCCGACGGGTTCGCCCTTGCGTCGTGATCCTGCCATTTCTGGCTTCCCGTGAGGAGATTCCGGTGCCGGTCCGGAGGCTTCCGCCGCAGGTCAGCCGTATAAAGTGAGTTTTCCGGTCCGGATGTCCAAGCGCGGGGGGGAGTAAGGGGTGGAGGCCTTGGGTTCCGACTCGGGGGCACGTACTGCCTTCGCGGAGCGGCTCGCTCTGCTCTACAAGGAGGCGGGCAACCCTCCTCTCGCCCGGGTGGCCGAGGCGGTCGTACAGCTTCAGCGGGTGGACGAGCGGGGGCGGCCCGTACGGGTCTCCGCCCAGCGGATCAGCGACTGGCGGCGGGCCAAGAACGTGCCGGCCCAGTTCGCCGCGCTCACCGCGGTGCTGCACGTCCTGATCCCGCAGGCCCGCCGGGCGCGGCCGACGCCGGTCTCCGCCGGTCTGTACGACCTGGGTCAGTGGCAGCGCCTGTGGGAGCGCGCCCTGGCCGATCCGGCCGGTGACCGTCCCGCGGCGCCCGCCGAAGTGGACGAGCGGGTTCCGGTGGAGGATCCGGCCGCCCCCGGTGTGTGTCCGTACCGGGGACTGGCCTCCTACCGGCAGGAGGACGCCCGGTGGTTCTTCGGCCGGGAGCGCAGCACCAACGCCCTCGTCGACCAGTTGCAGGCGGCGGAGAAGACCGGCGGGCTTGTCATGCTCGTCGGTGCCTCGGGGGCGGGGAAGTCGTCCCTGCTCAACGCAGGGCTGGTGCCCGCCGCGCAGAACGGCGCACTGGGCGGCGGCGACAGCCGCCCGAGGACGGTCGTACAGCTCGTGCCGGGAGCGGATCCCGTCGGGGAGCTGACCCGGTGCATCCCCGAGCTCGCACCCGTGATGTCCGAGGCAGACGGCTCCGCGGCAACGGAACCCGGCACTCCCGCCTTCGCGCGTGCCGTCCGGGGCGCCTTCGCCGAGTGGGCCCGGCGCGAGGCGCCCTCCGGCGAGCGGCCGGTCCTCATCGTGGACCAGTTCGAGGAGGCCTTCACCCTCTGCGCCGACGAGACGAGCAGGCACGCGTTCGTGCAGATCCTGCACGCCGCGTGCTCGTCCGCCGCGGCGGACGACCCGGCGGCCCTGCTCGTGGTCCTCGGGATCCGCGCCGACTTCTACGAGCAGTGCCTGCGGTATCCCGAACTGGCCGACGCGCTGCAGCACCGGCACATGGTGCTCGGGCCGCTGAGCACGGCCGAGCTGCGCGAGGCGGTGACCGGGCCGGCGAAGGCGGTGGGCCTCGAACTCGAGCCGGGTCTCGCTGAGCTGATCGTCCGGGAGGTGAGCGCCGACGGGCCGCGCGGGGCGCACGACGCCGGAGTGCTGCCGCTGCTCTCCCATGCGCTGCTCGCCACCTGGCAGCGGCGCAAGGCGGGTCGGCTCACGCTGGCCGGTTACCGGGCCGCGGGCGGCATCCAGGGCGCGGTGGCCGCGACCGCCGAGCGGGCCTGGTCGAGCCTGGACCCGCCCGCCCGTACGGCCGCGCGACTGCTGCTGCTGCGGCTGGTCCGGCTGGGCGAGGACACCCAGGCCACCCGGCGTCGCGGGACCCGGCGGCAGCTGGCACAGGAGTCGACGGACCCCGGCAAGACGGAGGAGTCGCTGGAGGCGCTGGTCCGCGCCCGGCTGGTGACGCTCGACGCGGAGACCGTGGAGATCACCCACGAGGCGCTGCTGACGGCCTGGCCGCGGCTGCGCGACTGGATCGACGAGGGCCGCAACGACCATCTGCTGCGCCAGCAACTGGAGGAGGACGGCAGGGCCTGGGAGGGCTCGGACCGCGACTCCTCGCTGCTGTACCGGGGTTCGCGGCTGGCCCAGGCCCGCACCTGGGCGAAGTCCGCCGGTGACACCTTCCTGACCCGCAGCGCGGTGGAGTTCCTGGCTGCTTCGGTACGGCTGCGCAAGCGCACCCTCGTGATGCGGCGCGGGGCGGTGGCCGCGCTGGTGGTCATGTCGGTGCTGGCCGTGGGTGCGGCGGTCCTCGCCTGGCAGCAGCGCAATGACGCGGTGTTCGAGCAGGTGGTCGCCGAGGCCGATCGCGTCCAGTACACCGACCCCTCGCTCTCCGCCCAGCTGGACCTGGTCGCCCACGATCTGCGCCCGGACGACGCGGGCACCAACAACCGGCTGGTCTCGATCGTGAACGCGCCACTGGCCACGCCGCTGCTCGGCCACACCGGCGCCGTCTACCTCACCTCCTTCAGCCCCGACGGGAAGGTGCTCGCCACCGCCAGCTACGACCGCACGGTCCGGCTGTGGGACGTCAGCGACCGCTCGCACCCGAAACCGCTGGGCAAGCCGCTCACCGGCCACGCCAGCTGGGTGAGCACCGCCCTCTTCAGCCCGGACGGGAAGCTCCTGGCCAGCGCGGGCGACGACGGCACCGTCCGGCTGTGGGACGTCCGGGATCCCGCGCACCCCAAGCCGCTCGGCACACCCCTGAACGGCCGCACCGGCACGATCTACCTGCTCGCCTTCAGCCCCGACGGCCGCACGCTCGCCGCTGCCGGCGAGGACCACACCGTACGGCTGTGGGACATGACCGACCCGGGCCGGCCGAAGACGCTCGGTGCCCTGACCGGGCACTCCGAGGCCGTGCGGTCCGTGGCCTTCAGCCCCGACGGCCGGCTGCTGGCAGCAGGCGGCGACGACGACACGATCATGTTGTGGGACATGTCCGATCCGCGCCGCCCGAAGCCCGTCGACAGGGTGCTGAAGGGCCACACGGACACCGTGCACTCGGTGGCCTTCAGCCCCGACGGCCGCACCCTCGCCAGCGGCAGCGCGGACGACACCATCCGGCTCTGGGACGTCACCGACCCGCGCAACGCCACGGAACTCGGCTCGCCGCTCGCCGGCCACACCGGCCCCGTGTGGTCGGTGGCCTTCAGCCCCGGGGGCGGCATGCTCGCGGCCGGCAGCGCGGACAGCACGGCGAGCCTGTGGAACGTCAGCGATCCGGCTTCCCCCTCCCAGGTCGGCGAGCCGCTCGCGGGCAGCAGCGGCGAGATGTACGCCGTGGGCTTCAGCCCCGACGGCCGCACCCTCGCCACCGGCAGCGGCGACAGCAAGGTCCGCCTGTGGTCGATGCCGACGTCGGACATGATCGGCGCCTTCGGAGCGTTCCGCCCGGACGGACGGGTGCTCGCGATGGCCGCGCGCGACGGGCGGATCCGGCTGTGGAACGCGAAGGTCCCCGGCCGGCCCGTGGCGATGGGCAAACCGTTCATGCCCGCGGACGGCGGCCAACGCCAGCTGGCCTTCTCCCCCGACGGCCGCACGCTCGCCGTACTGAGCGGCCGCCAGAGGCTGTACCTGTGGAACGTCACCGACCCGGCCCGGCCGGTCCCCGACGGGGCGCCCCTCACCATGCGGACCCGCTTCACAGGCACCCACGCGCTGGCCTTCAGCCCGGACGGACGCATCCTGGCGAGCCCCTACGACGACCGCACCATCCAGCTGTGGAACGTCGCCGACCCGTCCCGTGCCGTCAAGTTCGGCCCGCCGCTGACGGGCCACAAGGGCTTCATCAACAGCCTCGTCTTCAGTCCGGACGGCCGCACCCTCGCCAGCGGCAGCGCGGACGCCACCATCCGCTTCTGGAACGTCACCGACCCCCGCCGTGTCTCCCCCCTCGGCAGACCCCTCACGGGGCACGACGGACCGGTCAACGTCCTCGTCTACAGCCCGGACGGCTCCACGCTGGTCAGCGGCAGCGACGACGACACGGTCCGGCTGTGGAAGGTCACCGACCCCCGCGAGGCGACCGAGGTCGGCGACCCCTTGACCGGTCACACCGAGGCGGTCATGTCGCTCACCCTCAGCCAGGACGGCCGCACCCTGGCCAGCGGCGGCAACGACAACACCGTCCGCCTCTGGAACGTGGCCGACCCCTCCGAGGCCGCCCCCATCGGGCAGTCCATGAGCCCCAACGCCAAGACCGGCAACTTCCTCTCGTTCAGCCCCAGGAGCCATCTGCTGGGGGTGTCGAGCGGCTCCGACACCGTGCGGCTGTGGAACCTGGACACGGACGACGCGATCCGGCACATCTGCTCGGCCACCCAGGGCGTGCTGACGCCGGAGAAATGGCACGAATATCTGCCACGGCTCTCGTACAAGCCTCCGTGCGGCCCCTAGTACGACCCGGGGAAGCCCTGGTGGCAGCCCTCGTCAACGGGGCCGACCCAGTGATCCCGGCCACATCTCCGCGACGCGGCAGAACAGTCGGCTCCCGTCGGGCCCACGGCCTTGTTACGCTTGGCCACAGCCCGATCGCTGGTGCATCCCCCGTCGCCAGCGGTCGGGCATCCTCATGCCCTCCCGGCGGTCAACCACTGGGCGACCTTGCGCACCGTGGTCTCGTCGAGCCGCTCGACGAGGGCCTGTACGGCTGCATGGTCGTCCGGTGCGAGGTCGTAGAGCCCCGCCTTGCTCAGCCCGGCCATGAGCACCTGCTGCCGCCGGCCGCTCATCCGCTCCGTCAACGTCCTCGGCTCCTCGGGACCGGCGGACGGCGGCTCCGGCGCCGTGGCGTTCGCGGCCGCGGTCGACACGTCGAAGCGCTGCCACGCACCGTCCTTCGGACCCCACAGGCTCACCGCCAGGTCACCGCCGCGCGCCCGCACGGTGTGGGCCATCTCGCCGAGCGCGTACTGCACGGGAGCACGGTGCAAGGCCTCGGCACACACCTCCCAGGAGGCCGAGGCGGGCCGGTAGAACTGCGCGACCCAGCGGGGAGCCCCGGCCGGCTGCGGACTGGCGGGACGTGTCGTGGTCTCCACTGCGCTCACCCCTTCGTTCACCCGTTTCCCTCACCTGCTTCCAGGCTGCACAGCAGGGGACGGTAACTGACGGATCATCAGATATCCAGGGTCGGTTGTCTCTGGGTCAGTTGTTCCAGGACTCGTCGTACGGATCCTTCGGCGTCGGCACCGGTGTCGCCGCCGTGACGCGGAAGTACGGTATCGGGCCGTTGTTGACGGGGTCCTTGGTCTGCTTGGCGGTGTAGGTCCCGGTCACCTGGAGCCACTTGTCGGGCTGCAGGACCGGCGGGATCGTGCCGGTCAGGGCGATCTTCACCGGCTGGGCGTCCGCGGCGCAGCAGTTGAGCGCCATGCGCACCAGGTAGGGGGCTCCGGTGCGGTCGAGGGCGACGAAGCCGGTGATCCTGATCGGGCGGCCCGCTATGTGCCGACCGCGGTCGTAGACGGCGCGGGTCGCGTAGTCGACCACGTTCAGGTCGAGCGGGCCGGAGGCTGCCAGCTTGTTGAAGCCGTACGGCTGCTGCAGGGCCGTACCCGTGCGCATCGCGCTGTAGGAGCCGAGGGCGGGCGGGGCAACCAGGATCAGGGCGAGGAGGGGGAGGACGAGGAGCCAGGAGATACGGGGTTCGCGGTGGACGTGCCCCTCTCCATGGTCATGAGTCTCGCCGCCGTGCTCGTGGGTTTCGCCGCTCTTGCGGCTACGCCACTCGTACCAGACCGTCGCCAGCGCCGTCACGATCAGTACCGCGCCCGAGGCCAGCAGCAGCGGTTGCAGTCCGGCCTTGACGTAGCGCAGGTAGAGGTTGGTGAAACCGGCGTGCAGCAGGGCCGCACCGGTCAGGAACAGGATCGCCGCCTGGGCCTGCCGGTTCACAGGAGCACCGCCCCGGTCAGGACCGCGCCCGTGATGGCGAGGCAGAAGGTGGCGGGGGCGAAGCGCAGGGCGAAGGCGCGGCCGAAGGTGCCGGCCTGCATCGCGAACAGCTTGAGGTCGATCATCGGTCCCACCACCAGGAACGCCAGCTTGGCCGTCAGCGAGAACTGGGTCAGCGACGCCGCCACGAACGCGTCCGCCTCCGAGCAGATCGACAGCAGGACCGCCAGGACGGCGAGCGCGAGGATCGCCACCAGTGGGTTCTCCGCGGCCGTGCGCAGCCAGCTCGCCGGGGCCACGGCCTTGAGCGTCGCGGCAGCCATCGCGCCCACCACCAGGAAGCCGCCCGCGTGCATCACGTCGTGCCGGACCGAGTTCCAGAAGGCGGCGCCTTTGCTCGGGCCCTCGTAGTGGGAGCGTTCCGGTGTGCGCAGCCAGTCCGTGCGGCCGAGGCGCTGCCACAGCCAGCCCATCACGCACGACACCAGCAGACTGGCCACGAAACGGCCCACGACCATCTCGGGGTTGCGGGGGAAGGCCACCGCGGTCGCCGTCAGCACGATCGGGTTGATCGCCGGGGCGGACAGGAGGAAGGCGAGCGCCGCCGCGG
Source organism: Streptomyces sp. NPDC051172 (assembly GCF_040682555.1). NCBI lineage: Bacteria > Bacillati > Actinomycetota > Actinomycetes > Kitasatosporales > Streptomycetaceae > Streptomyces > Streptomyces sp. NPDC051172. Next base: position 39,677 of record NZ_JBFBBE010000060.1, on the reverse strand, counting down.
GGGTCACGCCCCGGCGCACCAACGCTCCGGCCACCGGTACCGACGCGCACTCGCAGCCCGGTAGCATCGCGCCCGCCATCCCGGCGACCGGCACCGCGAGGGCGGGCCGGCTGGGCAGGGCACGCGCGAAGAACGCCGGCGGCACGAACACCGCGATCGCCGCCGAGAGCAGCACCCCGAGCACCAGGAAGGGCAGCGCCTGCACGAGCACGGCCACGAACACCGTCATCCAGCTCTGCATGACGGGTGCGGAGAGCGCTCCGCGGATGGGGCCCTGGAGCAGCACCAGCAGGAGCAGCACCATGGTGAGGACGAGGGGGGACTTCGAGTCCTGGCTGCCGTTGTCCTGGCTGCTGTGGTCCTGCGCGGTCCCGGTCGGCTCTTCCGGCTCCGGGGCGCCGCGCACCGGCTCATGGCTGTCCGCCTCCGTAGGGGCTGGTTTGGTGATGGCCACGGGCGTGGTACCTCCGGTGGTGCGTGAGGGCGCTGGTTTCCCTCCCCATCCATACGGCGGGGAAGGGGGGTTCGTTCAGTGACCGTTCGGTGACTGCGCTCGGTTGCTGCTGGAACCACCTCTCCCAGTGAGGCACTCTTCTCACTCGTGGGGAGCGTTCCGAATCAAGGTGTGGCGAGTGGTGACGTGTCGGCGCACATGGTGGTGTGCGGTGACGACGGGCTGGCGCATCGGCTGGCCGCCGAACTGCGGGGTGTGTACGGCGAACAGGTCACGCTCGTCGTGCCGCCCGCCGACCGCGGGATGCGACCGCCGGTGGTCGGGCGCGCGCGGGCGACCACGGCGGCACTCTTCGACCGGATGGTGAACGCGGCCGTCAGCCGGGCGAACGGCGCCGCCGCCGAACCCGTCGCCAACGCCCAGATCGTGGAGGCCACCGAGGCGACCGAGGAGGTGCTCGGCGCGGCGGGCGTGGAGCGGGCCGCCGCGCTGGCGCTCGTGTACGACGACGACGAGACCAACATCCGTGCCGCCCTCACCGCCCGCCGGCTCAACCCCCGGCTGCGGCTCGTCCTCAGGCTCTACAACCGCCGGCTCGGCCAGCACATCGAGGAACTCCTCGACCAGGCGGCCGCGTTGGCGACCGGAGACGGCGGCTCCGGCGGCAGCGACACCTCCACCACCGTGCTCTCCGACGCCGATACGGCCGCGCCCGCGCTGGCCGCCACCGCCGTGGCCGGCACCAGCAAGGTCGTACAGACCGACGGGCTGCTGCTGCGGGCTGTGGAACGGACGCCGCTCGTCGGGCAGTTGGCCCGGCCGGGGCTGGCCACGCTGGCGCTGCTGTCCGCGGACGGCGCCGACAGCGGCGGCGAGCAGGGGCCGGAACTGCTGCCCGATGCGGCGGCGGTGCGCGCCGCGACCGGCCGCGGCACCGTCGTACTGGAGCAGGTGTCGTACGCCGGACCCCAACTTCCCCCGGCCCGCGGGGCCGTGGCGTTCTCCTCGCTGTTCTCGCGGCGGCTGCGGTGGTCGCTGGCGGGCATGGTCGGGTGCGTGGTCGCGCTCGCGGTGGCGTTGTGGCTGGTGACGGGGGTGCATCCGCTGAGCGCGTTCTATCTGACGCTGCTCGATCTCTTCGCCATCGACAACCCCGCCATCGGGGAGCCCGTCGGACGGCAAATCCTTCAACTCCTCTCCGGGCTCACGGGGTTGCTGCTGCTGCCGGTGCTGCTGGCCGCGGTGCTGGAGGCGCTGGGCACCTTCCGGACGACGTCCGCGCTGCGGAAGCCGCCGCGGGGGCTGGGCGGGCATGTGGTCCTCCTCGGGCTCGGCAAGATCGGTACGCGGGTGCTGACCAGGCTGCGGGAGCTGAACATCCCCGTGGTGTGCGTCGAGTCCGACCCGGATGCCCGGGGGCTGGCCACGGCGCGGCGGCTGAGGGTTCCCGTGGTGCTCGGGGACGTCACCCAGGAGGGCGTTCTGGAGGCCGCCAAGATCCACCGTGCGCATGCGCTGCTGGCGGTGACCAGCGCGGACACGACGAATCTCGAGGCCGCGCTGTATGCGCGGTCCGTGCGGCCCGATCTGCGGGTCGTGCTGCGGCTGTACGACGACGACTTCGCGACCGCCGTGTACCGCACGCTGCGGGCTGCTCATCCGCGTGCCTCCACGCGGAGTCGCAGTGTGTCCCATCTGGCGGCGCCCGCTTTCGCCGGGGCGATGATGGGGCGGCAGATTCTGGGGGCGATTCCGGTGGAGCGGCGGGTGTTGCTGTTCGCCGCGATGGATGTGGCCGGGCATCCGCAGCTGGAGGGGAAGACGGTCGCTGAGGCGTTTCGGGCGGGGGCCTGGCGGGTGTTGGCGCTGGATACGGGGGCCTTGGACGGGCGTCGGGAAGAGGCGGACGCCGAGGAGGCGTATGAGGATGTGCGGGCGGTTTCGGGATCGGGGCTGGTGTGGGATCTGCCGGACGGGCGGGTGCTGAAAGGGTCGGACCGGGTGGTGCTGGCGGCTACTCGGCGGGGGTTGGCGGAGCTGTTGGGGCGGCGGCCGCGGGAGCGGGCGGGGGCTTGACCGGCACCCGGCGCCGGGGCTGGGCCGGGGGTGGGTCCGCTTGCCGGCGCTTGCCGGGTGCCGCTCTCCTTGGGTCGGGAGCCGCCCCCGCGGCACGACTGCCCGCAGCTACGCCAACTGTGAGGCCCCGCCCAAGTACCGCTCCGCGAATTCCAGTTCCAGCCGGACCTGCTTGATCCTCTCGTCCACCACCAAGGAACCGTGGCCCGCGTCGTAGCGGTAGACCTCGTGGGTGGCACCGCGGGCTTCGAGGCGTTTGACGTAGTTCTCGATCTGGCGGATGGGACAGCGGGGGTCGTTCACACCGGCCGAGATGTAGACCGGGGCTCTGACCTGGTCGACGTAGGTCAGGGGGGACGAGGCCTCGAAGCGTTCGGGGACCTCCTCGGGGGTGCCGCCGAGGAGGGTGCGGTCCATGGCCTTCAGGGCCTCCATCTCGTCGTGGTACGCCGTGACGTAGTCGGCGACCGGGACCGCCGCGATGCCGAGCGTCCAGGCGCTCGGCTGGACGCCTAGGCCGAGGAGGGTGAGGTAGCCGCCCCAGGAGCCGCCGGTGAGGATGAGGCGGTCGGGGTCCGCGAGGCCGGAGTCGACCGCCCACGCGCGGACCGCTTCGATGTCCTCCAGCTCGATGAGGCCGACGCGGTGCTTGAGGGCGTCGGTCCAGGCGCGGCCGTAGCCGGTGGAGCCCCGGTAGTTGACGCGGATCACCACGTACCCGTGGTCGACCCAGGCCGCCGGGCCCGCCGCGAACGCGTCGCTGTCGTGCCAGGTGGGGCCGCCGTGGATGTCGAAGACCGTGGGCAGGGGGCCGGCGACGCCCTGCGGCTTCTGGACCAGGGCGTGGATACGGCCGCCGGGGCCGTCCACCCACACGTCCTCCACCGGCACCGAGCCCGGGGACTTCATGCCCGGCGGGTCGAGGACGACCGCGCCCGTGGTCGAGCGGACCGCCGACGGTTCGGCGGCCGAGGACCAGAGGTACTCCACGCTGCCGTCGGGCCGGGCCGTCGCACCGGAGACCGTGCCGGGCGGGGTGGGGATCCGTGTCAGGGCGCGGCTCGCCAGGTCGAAGCGGAACATTTCGCTGCGGGCCTCGAAGCTGTGCACGACGAGCAGGCCGGTGCCGTCCGGGTACCACTCGGCGCTCACGTCGCCGGGCAGCTCCAGGGCCAGGTCGGTCTCCTCGCCCGTCGCCACGTCCCACACCAGGGGCTCCCAGCGGCCACGGCGCTGATGGCCGATGAGCAGCCGCGCGTCGCCGTCGACGGGTGCGAAGCCCAGGACCTCCAGGCCCAGCTCGGCCGTGCCCCCCTTCGTGTCGTCCAGCTCGGCGACCGCCGTGCCGTCGGGGCGCAGGACGCGCAGCGCGGAGTGCATGGCGTCGCCGTGCTCCGTGTGCTCGATGGCGATCAGCGAACCGTCGTGGGAGAGGTCGCCGACGCCCGCCGACTCGCGGTGGCGGTAGATCTCCACCGGGTCCTCGCCGGCGCGCGCGAGATGGATCGTCGTACCGTCCTCGTCCGTGGAGCGGCCGACGATCGCCGTGCGGCCGTCCCGGGCGAGGGCCAGGCCCGCCGGATAGGAGGCCTCCAGGCCGGGGGCCGCGAGCTCGTTCTCACCGCCGTCGAAGGGCTGTCTGCGCCAGACGCCGAACTCGTCGCCGTCCTTGTCGTCGAACCACCAGATCCATGCGCCGTCGGGGGAGAGCAGACCCTCCGTCGTGCCGTTCGGACGGTCCGTGACCTGGCGTTGTCCGCCGGTGGCCCGGTCCCAGGCGTACAGCTCGTACGTCCCCGTCGCGTTCGACACGAACAGGGAGCGGTCCGGTGCGTCCTCCGCCCAGTCGGGCAGCGAGACCCGCGGCGCCCTGAAGCGCTTCTCCCAGTCCGGCATGTCCTCGTTCCGCTCCGGCGCGGCGGAGGCGTTGCTCTCAGTCATGGCCCCATAGTGCCTGCCCCCACGGACAATTCGCTGGCGAGGCCCCCAGCCTGTGGATAACTTCTACCGGGCATTTACCGAACGCACGTCCAAGCAGGTCAGGAAGGTCGACTCATGTCCTCCCCCAGCCCTTCCCCCACCCCCACCGACTGGCGCGAGAGCAATCGCGCCAACTGGGACGAGAGAGTCCCGCTGCACACCGCCGGCGACTTCTACGACCTCGACGGCTTCCGGTCCGGCAAGGACCCCCTGCGCCCCTTCGAGCTGGCCGAGGTCGGCGACGTGACCGGCAAGTCGCTGCTGCATCTGCAGTGCCACATCGGCACCGACACCCTGTCCTGGGCCCGGCACGGCGCCGCCCGCGTCGTGGGCCTGGACTTCTCCGAACCGGCCGTCGCGGTGGCCCGTGATCTCGCCGCCGACCTCGGCCTCGGACCCGAGCGGGCCGAGTTCGTCGCGTCCGACGTGTACGACGCGGCCTGCGCGCTGCCGGATTCCTCGTACGACATCGTCTACACCGGCACCGGTGCGCTGTGCTGGCTGCCCGACATCCGGCGCTGGGCCGAGACGGCCGCCGGGCTCGTGGCGCCCGGCGGGTTCCTCTATCTCGCCGAGTTCCATCCGCTGACCGACGTCCTCGACGACGAGACCGGCTCACGGATCGTGCGGGACTACTTCGACCGCGAGCCGCAGGTCTACGACCTCCCCGGCACGTACGCGGCGGACAGCACCGCCACCGTCCACAACCGGACCGTGGAGTGGACGCACCCGCTCGGCGAGGTCGTCTCCGCGCTCGCGGCGGCGGGGCTGCGCATCGAGTTCCTGCATGAGCACGACGTCTCGGTGTTCCGGCGGTTCGAGGCCTTCGAGCAGCGGGACGGCTACTTCCGTCTTCCGGCGGACCGGCCGCGGATTCCGCTGATGTACTCGCTGCGGGCGGCCAAGGTCTGAGTTGTCCGAACCCCGCGGCCGAGCGCGCCGTGGGCGCCCCGTACCGTTGACAGCGTGTACCGGTTTCTGCTGACGCCCCGTTGGTGGGGGATCAACGTCTTCGTGCTGCTCGCCATCCCCTTCTGCATCTTCATGGGGTCGTGGCAGCTGAGCCGGTTCGAGGACCGGGTGCAGGCCCACCGGGACGCGACCCGGCAGGTCACGACGGACCGGCACGAGGCGGCCCGGCCGCTGCGGGAGCTGTTGCCGGTGAACAAGGCGACCTCCGGCAGGCAGGCCACCGCGACCGGGCGGTACGGCAAGCAGCTGCTCGTGCCTGACCGGCAGCTCGACGGCAAGCCCGGTTTCTACGTGCTGACGCTGCTGCGCACCGATGGCGGCAAGGCGCTGCCGGTGGTGCGGGGCTGGCTGCCGGGTGCCGCCGACGCGGCGAAGGCGCCCGCCGCGCCCGCCGGTGAGGTCACCGTCACCGGTGCGCTGCAGGCGTCCGAGACGCCGGGGGACAACGGGGTGAGCGCCCGGGGCGGGCTGCCGGCCGGGCAGACCGCGGCGATCAGCTCGGCTTCGCTGGTGAATCTTGTGCCGTACGACGTGTACGACGCGTGGGTCACGCTGGACAGGGCCGATGCCGGGATGACCGCCGTGCCGGCGACGGCGCCTGCGGACTCCGGGCTCGACCTGAAGGCGTTCCAGAACCTTGGCTACACCGGGGAGTGGTTCGTCTTCGCCGGGTTCGTGGTCTTCATGTGGTTCCGGTTGCTGCGGCGTGAGGCGGAGTTCGCGCGGGATGCGGAGATGGGGCTGGTGGCCGAGGAAGAGGGCGTTGCCGTCTGAGCCCTGTTTCGGCTGTACCGGCGCTGCGGGCCGGGGGCGGTGTCACTTGCCCGCGTTGGCGGGGTGCCGCCTCTCTTTGGGACGGGTGCCGCCCCAGGCGGCACGAATGCCCGCAGGCCAGGGCCGGCGGACGACTCCCCCGCAGGCTACGGCGAAGGCTCTACGCCCCCGGCAGCACCCCGGTGTAGATGACCGTCCCCGCGCACGCGTTGGACACCGTCGCCGAGACCGTCGGTGAGCCGGCTGCCGTCGTGTGGGACACGACCACGCTGCCGTCTGCCGTGCCGTCCGCTGTCATCGTCTGGGTGGTGACGCCGCTGTCCGTGCCGGTGGAGGTGGTCCCGGAGGAGCTGCCGGCGTCGGGGGTCGGGGTCGGGCTGGGGGTGGAGCCGCCGTCGGTGGTGCCGCCGGTGGGCCCGCCCGTGGTGGGACAGGTCGCCGAGGGGATCCAGGCGAACTTCACCTCGTAGGCCGCGCGCGGCTGCAACTGCAGCCCGGTGATCTCGGTCGACGGCTCGGGCAGGCCGGCCGCGGCGTCCCCCAGCACATGCCGCGCCGTGGAGATCTTGGTGGCGTCCGCGGCGCCCTGCGCGAGCGCGCTCACGGTGCCCACGCCGCCGACGGTACAGGCGGAGGTGGAGATGTTGACGACGCGGAAGGTGCCGTAGACCGCGCCCTGGGCGTCGGGCGCAGCGACGGACTCGGTGGGCGAGCCGAGCTGGTGGGACGTGCACACGGGGGGACTGGCGGCGCTGGTGGCCGAGGGGCCGGTGCCGGTGCCGCCCGTGCCCGTACCGGGGCCCTTGCTCCTGCCGTCGCCCTTCGAGTCGCCCTTGCCCGTGCCCGGGGAATTGCCCGAATTGCCGCCGGCAGTGCTCTCACTGCCGTCCGCGTTTTTTCCCTGGCTCGCCCCGCCCTGAGCCTGCGAGGCCTGGCCGGCGACGGACGGGTTGACGTCGGAGCCGGTGGAACCGGAGACGTGCAACAGGGCCGGGACGGCCGTGCCGATGAACAGCGCGGCGGCCGCCATGCCGACGGCGGCCTGCCGCTTGCGGGCGCGCCGGGCGGGTACGGCCCGCCGCAGGTGGTCCAGCGTGCCGTCGCGCGGTTCGACCGTCTGCACCGCCTGGTGCAGCATCCTGCGCAGAGCCAGCTCGTCCGAGTCGAGCCCGTCCTCGGGGCTCTGGTCGTCGGGGCCGTGGTTCACAGTTCCGTTCCCAGCGTGCGATTGCGTGTGCTCGTGTTCCTGCGTTGTCGCCGGCTCGCGCCATGCGTAGGGCTCATGGCGGTCATGGGAACCACGTCCCTCGCCGTCCTTGTTCATGCCGGTGCCTCCATCGCGAGGCGGAGGGCCGCGATACCGCGGGAGCCGTACGCCTTCACGGAGCCCAGCGATATCCCGAGCGTCTCGGCGACCTGCGCCTCGGTCATGTCCGCGAAGTAGCGCAGCACCAGGACCTCGCGCTGGCGGCGCTGCAGCCCCTTCATCGCCTTGATCAGGGAGTCGCGCTCCAGCTGGTCGTACGCGCCCTCCTCGGCGCTCGCCATGTCGGGCATCGGCTTGGACAGGAGCTTGAGGCCCAGGATGCGGCGGCGCAAGGCGGAGCGGGAGAGATTGACGACCGTCTGACGCAGATAGGCGAGCGTCTTCTCGGGGTCGCGGACCCGTTTGCGTGCCGAGTGCACGCGGATGAAGGCCTCCTGGACGACGTCCTCGCAGGAGGCGGTGTCGTCGAGCAGGAGGGCGGCGAGACCCAGCAGCGAGCGGTAGTGCGCGCGGTAGGTCTCGGTGAGGTGGTCGACGGTCGTACCGGCCGCCGCTGTGTCCTCGGCGTAGTCGGCGCCGTCACGCTGATTCGGTATGCGGGCGGGCCGCGCTGCGGGCATGGGCGCGATCACCGGCATGCCGCCGGGCGCGCCGGGCATGCGGGGTCGGCCGCGAGTCGCGGCAGGGAAGTCGAGAACCTGAGCCACGCCAGTTGGACACGTTTCCCCCCATGAGGGTTGTACGTGCCGGGCGTCACTTTCGCGTCATGTGCCGCAGCCGGCCGTCTCGCGTCAGGCAGCACAACTGACCGTGCGTCAAACGCCCTCATGCCTACCCGCTCTTCCCCTATATCCAAATGGCCGAGGCGTCCCCACGCCTCGCCGCGCATCCCCGCGCCCCCGGAGGGCGTTCGCAAAGACGCTCCCCGCCCTTCGCACGGTTGCGGAGAGCGGGGAGGAAAATCTTCGGCTGCCGAGGGGGTCCGCAGCAAGTGGTCCGGACCATCTACCGGCTCACACTTCTTACACCGATCTTACAAACTCCCCCGGGACGGGCGGGCAGCTTTCCTGTACGTACAACCGCGTACGACAACTTCGCCGCGCGGGGCGCATGTCAGGCGAACTCGGTCGCCACCAGCTCCGCGATCTGTGCGGTGTTGAGGGCCGCGCCCTTGCGGAGGTTGTCGCCGCAGACGAAGAGTTCGAGCGCCGTGGGGTCGTCGAGCGCGCGCCGCACCCGGCCCACCCAGGTCGGGTCGGTGCCCACGACGTCGGCGGGCGTGGGGAACTCGCCGGCGGCCGGGTCGTCGAAGAGGACGACTCCCGGGGCGGTGGCGAGGATCTCCCGGGCCCCGTCGACGGTGACCTCGCCCTGGAACCGGGCGTGGACGGTGAGGGAGTGCGTGGTGACCACCGGTACCCGGACGCAGGTCACGGCGACGGGCAGCCGGGGCAGGCCGAGGATCTTGCGGGACTCGTCCCGCACCTTCATCTCCTCCGAGGACCAGCCGTCCTCGCGCAGGGATCCGGCCCACGGCACGACGTTCAGCGCCACCGGCTCCGGGAACGGCCCGGTGTTGTCGCCGACGGCCCGCCGCACATCACCGGGGCTGGTCCCCAGCTCCGTACCGGCCACGAGGGACAGCTGCTGCCGCAGGGTCTCCACCCCGGCCCGGCCAGCCCCGCTGACCGCCTGGTACGAGGAGACCACCAGCTCGCGCAGCCCGAACTCGGCGTGCAGCGCGCCCAGGGCCACGATCATGGACAGGGTCGTGCAGTTGGGGTTGGCGATGATCCCGCGGGGCCGGCGGCGGGCGCAGTGCGGATTGACCTCCGGGACCACCAGCGGCACCTCCGGGTCCATCCGGAAGGCGCCCGAGTTGTCCACGACCACCGCGCCCTTGGCCGCGGCGATCGGCGCCCAGTGCGCGGACACCTCGTCGGGTACGTCGAACATGGCGACGTCGACCCCGTCGAAGGCCTCCGCGGCCAGGGCGACCACCTCGACCTCCTGACCGCGCACGGCCAGCTTGCGGCCGGCCGAGCGCGGTGAGGCGATCAGGCGGATCTCGCCCCAGATGTCCGCGTGCTGGGACAGGATCTGGAGCATGACCGTGCCGACGGCTCCGGTCGCTCCCACGACCGCGAGCGTCGGGCGCTGGGACGCCGACATCAGCGTCCGGTGCCTCCGTAGACGACCGCCTCGGCGGTGTCGGAGTCCAGGCCGAAGGCGGAGTGCACGGCGCGCACGGCCTCCGGCACGTCGTCGGCGCGGGTGACGACCGAGATACGGATCTCGGAGGTCGAGATCAGCTCGATGTTCACGCCCGCGTCGGACAGCGCCTCGAAGAAGGACGCCGTGACACCCGGGTTGGTCTTCATACCGGCGCCGACGAGGGAGATCTTGCCGATCTGGTCGTCGTAGCGCAGCGAGTCGAACCCGATGACCGTCTTCGCCCGCTCCAGGGCGTCGATGGCCTTGCGGCCCTCGGTCTTGGGGAGGGTGAAGGAGATGTCCGTCAGCCCGGTGGAGGCGGCGGACACGTTCTGCACGACCATGTCGATGTTGATCTCGGCGTCGGCGATGGCGCGGAAGATCGAGGCGGCCTCGCCCGGCTTGTCCGGGACGCCGACGACCGTGACCTTGGCCTCCGAGGTGTCGTGCGCGACACCGGAGATGATGGCCTGCTCCACCTTCTTGTCCCCTTGCTCGATCGGCTCACTGCTGACCCACGTGCCCTGCAGCCCGCTGAAGCTGGAGCGGACGTGGATCGGGATGTTGTAGCGGCGGGCGTACTCCACACAGCGGTGGAGCAGCACCTTGGAGCCGGAGGCGGCGAGCTCCAGCATGTCCTCGAAGGCGATCCAGTCGATCTTCTTCGCCTTCTTCACCACGCGCGGGTCGGCGGTGAACACGCCGTCGACGTCGGTGTAGATCTCGCACACCTCGGCGTCGAGCGCGGCGGCCAGCGCGACGGCCGTCGTGTCGGAACCACCGCGGCCGAGCGTGGTGATGTCCTTCTTGTCCTGGCTGACGCCCTGGAAGCCCGCGACGATGGCGATGTTGCCCTCGTCCAGGGCCGTGCGGATACGGCCGGGCGTGACGTCGATGATCCGGGCTTTGTTGTGGACGGAGTCGGTGATGACGCCTGCCTGGCTGCCGGTGAACGACTGGGCCTCGTGACCCAGGTTCTTGATCGCCATGGCCAGCAGTGCCATGGAGATCCGCTCTCCGGCGGTCAGCAGCATGTCGAACTCACGCCCGGCCGGCATCGGAGATACCTGCTCGGCGAGATCGATCAGCTCGTCCGTCGTGTCGCCCATCGCGGAAACGACGACGACCACCTGGTGGCCGTTCTTCTTCGCTTCCACGATTCGCTTGGCGACGCGCTTGATGCCCTCGGCATCGGCTACGGAGGAGCCTCCGTACTTCTGCACGACAAGGCCCACGTGCGCTCCTCGCTCGTCCCGTATGTGTCGGCTCATTTTACCGAGCGCCCGGTTACGACCTCTGTGAAACCACATGGTGAGACCCGGCGCTCCAGCCCAGCCCCTGCCCACCTGGCACATGAACAGTCCGCAAAGTGGGCCAGGTCACTGTGACCGCTCTGCCGACGATGACCGACCAGTGAGCTTTCGAACCGTCGCACGACTGGAGCGGATGCCCCGGCTGCGTCTCGCGGTGCCGATCGAGCAGCTCGTGTGGCGGACCGGGTTCATGAAGCGGATCCCGGAACGGCTGCCCGCCATGTGGTGATCCACCAGGGCTCGGCGGCCGATCGTCTTTAAATTTCAAGCATTAGGGTTCGCCTGTGCGCGTACTTCTGGTGGAAGACGATGAGCCGGTCGCCGAGTCCCTTCGCCGCGGGCTCGTCCGCTACGGCTTCGAGGTCGAGTGGGTCACCACGGGCGGCGCGGCCCTGCGCCACCAGGGCCCGTACGACGTCGTCCTGCTCGACCTCGGTCTGCCCGACACCGACGGACTGGACGTCTGCAAGGCGCTGCGCGAACGCGGCGACGTGCCGATCATCGTGATCAGCGCGCGCAGCGACGAGACGGACCGGGTGGTGGGCCTGGAGCTCGGCGCGGACGACTACGTCTCCAAGCCGTTCGGGGTCCGGGAGGTCATCGCGCGGATAAGGGCGGTGATGCGGCGCGTGCAGGCCCGTACGCCGGAGGTGGCCGCGGGCGGTCCGGACCGGTACGGGCCCCGGCTGACGATCGACCGCAAGGCAGCCCGGGTGCATGTGGACGGCGCGGAGGTCGCCCTCGCGCCCAAGGAGTACGACCTGCTGGCCTTCCTCACCGAGGAGCCGGGCGCACTGATGTCGCGCGAGCAGATCATGGAGGCGGTCTGGGACGCGAACTGGTTCGGGCCGACCAAGACGCTGGACGTGCATGTGGCGGCGCTGCGGAGGAAGTTCACCGGGGTCGTCGCCATCGAGGCGGTGCGCGGAGTCGGCTTCCGGCTGGACATCGTCAAGGACGCCGGGGCGTCATGAACCGCCGGCTCATCCGCAGTTACATCCTGCTCGTCGCCGTCGCCATCCTGCTGTTCACCGTGCCGGTGGCCTTCACGCTCACCAAGCAGTTGCGCGACGACACCGAGCTGTCCGTCCTGCGCGAGGCCAGGACGATGGCGCTGCTGCTCGGCGGCAACGACCGGATCTCGTGCGAAGCCCTGGAGAAGGTGGCCAAGGCGTACAGCGACGAGACCCCCGGCACCGTCCAGGTGACCCCTACCGGCAGTTGCTCCCCGAACATCCCCAGACCCACGGCGAACGCGGCGCTGACCCGGGCCGTTGAGCAGAACCGGTCCACGACCGACTGGGGTTCCGACTTCATCTGGGGCAAGCGGCTCGAGGTCACCGTGCCCGCTCAGGGGCGGGCGGCCGTGCGGGTGGTGTACTCGACCTCGCATCTCACCCACAGGCTGTGGACGATCTGGGGCTTCCGGGCAGGCCTCGCGGTGGCGGTACTCGCCGTGGCGGCGCTGATCGGCGCGGTCGCGGCCCGCCGGATCACCGCCCCGCTGCGCGAACTCAACGACATGGCCAGCAAGTTCAGCGACGGCGACCTCACCGCCCGCTCCCCGGTGACGGGCCCGCCGGAGACCCAGACCCTCGCCCGCACCCTGAACCAGGGTGCGGAACGCCTGGACACACTGGTCGCCTCGCAGCGGATCTTCGTGGCGGACGCATCCCACCAACTCCGCACGCCCCTCACGGCGTTGAGGCTCTCGCTGGACAACATCGCGGACGGCGTGGACGACGAATTCGTACGGGAGGACGTGGAGCAGGCGACCGCCGAGGTGGTCCGGATGAGCCGGCTGGTCAACGGCCTGCTGGTGCTCGCACGGGCCGAGGCGAAGGTGACGGCCACGGAGCCGCTGCCCCTCGGGGAGATCGTGGCCGAACGGCTGTCGGTGTGGAGACCGGCCGCCGACGAGCGCGGAGTCACCATCGCGCTCAGGGGGAGTGGTGTCGACGGCCGGCCGTCTGTGCTGGCCAGCCCCGGTCATCTGGACCAGGTACTGGACAACGTGCTCTCGAATGCGCTGGAGGTCTCACCGGACGGCGCCACGATCACCGTCCGGGTCGAGGAGAAGGGCGAGGAAGTGGTGCTCTCCGTCCTCGACCAGGGCCCCGGCATGACCGACGCGGAGAAGTCCCGCGCCTTCGACCGCTTCTGGCGCGGCCAGGGCCTGACCGGGCGCTCCGGTTCCGGCCTCGGCCTCGCCGTCGTCAAGCAGCTGGTGACGGACGACGGCGGAACCGTGGCCCTGCGGGACGCTCCCGGCGGTGGGCTGGAGGTCAGGATCAGCCTTCGGGCATCGCCGAGGAGTGGTGGTTGACGATCTTCCACTTGCCGGCGATCTTCTCGTACGCGTACGTGTAGCGGGCCTCGACCACCCTCTTCTTGCCGGTGGCCTTGTCGGTGAGCGTGAACTCGTAGATGCCGGTGTCGATCGCGGAGTCCTTGTCGAGGACGTCGACAATCGTCCTGACCTTCTTTCCGACCGGCTTGCTCTGCAGGAACTTGTCGAAGTAGTCGACGATCTCGGCGTGGTTGGTGCGGACCTTGTTGGAGACGGTGGGCAGGAGCACCGCGTCCTTCGCGTACAGGTTCGCGACCTTCTCCGAGTCACCGGTCTGCAGCGCCTTGTTCCAGGCGTCGAACAGGCCTGCGATCTGCGTCTTGGTGGGCCTGACCTCGTGCTTCGGGGCGGCGGTGGCAGCGACGGTACCGATCGTGCCGAGGGCGACGACGGCGGTGGCGGTGACGACGGCTGCGCGCTTGGTCATGGAACGACGGGTCATCGCTGTCTCCAGTTTCGGTGCGGTTCCGGGTGCTTGACCTCCCTGCTGGGGAAGTGACTCCAGACTCGCTTTTCACTGGTTAGGGCCCGTGCAGCCGTCGTACAGCGCGGATCCAAGACCCCTCCAACTCACGTGGAGTGACGACTTGACCACGACGGACGTACTGCTGGCAGGCATCGTTCTGCTCGGTTCCTGCGTGCAGTGGCTGACCGGCATGGGGTTCGCGCTGGTCGCCGTGCCCGCGCTCGTGCTGCTGCTCGGGCCCGCCGAGGGCGTCGTGCTCGCCAACTGCGCGGCGGGCGCCATCAGCGTCGTGGGGCTGGCCGGCGGCTGGCGGCGGGTGCGGCCGGGCGCGATGGTGCCGCTGTGCGCGGCGGCCGCCTGCACGGTTCCGGCCGGGGCCTGGCTGACCCGTCAACTCCCGGCACCCGCACTTCTGTTGGTGATGGGCGGACTGGTGACGGCAGCCGTCCTCCTGGTCATGCGCGGCGCCCGTGTGCCCGCCCTGCGCGGCACGAAGGGAGCCGTCGCGGCGGGCGCGGTGGGCGGGTTCATGAACTCGGCGGCGGGGGTGGGCGGGCCGCCGGTGTCCTTGTATGCGGTCAACGCGGGCTGGACGGTACGGGAGTTCGTACCGAACGCCCAGTTCTACGGCGTGGTGGTGAACGCGTTCTCGGTGGCGGCGAATGGGGTGCCGGGGCTGGGCGGGGCCCGCTGGGGATGGGTCGTCGCCGCGATGGCGGTGGGGGCGGTGATCGGCAGGGTGCTCGCCGAGCGGATATCGGAGAGGCGGGCCCGCCTGCTCGTGCTGTCGCTGGCACTGGCAGGCGGGGTCACTGCGGTCGGCAAGGGGGTGTGGGGGCTGTGACCGTCGGGTCTTTCAGGCCACGAACTTCTTCAGGGGCTCGGTGTCGAGGGTGATGCCCACCGGCTCCGGGAGCTTGACTGCTGCCCCGAAGGGCAGCTTCTCCTCGTGCCGGTACCGGCCGTTCTCCGGCTGGTCGAAGACGACGACCGAGCGGTCGTCGCGGTCGATGAGCAGGTGGACGGGGATGCCTGCGGCCGCGTAGCCGTCAGGCTTCGTGTGTGCCAGTCAGTGTCCGGATCACCCGCGGTGACCTCGATGACCATGAGCACGCCCGCAGGGTCACTCCACTCACCGTGTCCGACGAAGTGCCGCGCCGGTGCGAGCACGCCGTCGGGGCGCATCCGCCCCATGCCGTCGGCTTCCGTGCACAGGCCCCGGTACGGGTAGAGCCACGGGCCCTGGTCTCGTCCCGCCCACAGCCTCTGCAGCCGGGCGAGGATCTCACTCCGGTTGCCGTCCGGTCCGCGCTTCACCG
Organism: Streptomyces sp. NPDC051172; assembly: GCF_040682555.1. NCBI lineage: Bacteria > Bacillati > Actinomycetota > Actinomycetes > Kitasatosporales > Streptomycetaceae > Streptomyces > Streptomyces sp. NPDC051172. The sequence goes on along the minus strand of NZ_JBFBBE010000060.1, from coordinate 24,492 downwards.
TCAGCCGTCCCTGGATGAACTCCAGCCATACGGTCTCCGGTGCCCGGCGGGCGAGTTCCTCGAAGTCCTCGATCGGCATCTGGGCCGTCATGGCCGCTCGACGCGGATGCGTTTGCGGCCCGCGCATTCGACCAGTGCGCGGATGTCCCCCAGATCATCAGTGAAGATCGGCGCCTCATCGTGAGCGATGGACGTGAGAACGACGCTGGCGTCGATGGCGTCGGACGACTTGTTCTTCTGACAGAGCACCGCTGCAGCCTTGGCCAGGGTCCCGGTCAGCGGCATCACCTCACAGCCGTGGAGTAGCCGATGGAGTCCCGCCGCCTTGGGGCGCGCATCCCAGCCTTGGGCGAGCACTCCCGCCGGGATGACGGGAATCTTCCCTCTGCCAAGCATTCGGTAGTGCTGGTGCAGGAAGGCCTGGTCGTTCTTGGCGGCGGCGATCAGCGCGCCGGTGTCGTAGACAATGTGGCTCACGCGCTTCGACGCTCCTCAGGCGATTCCCCGAAGAGATCATCGATCCGCGCGTCGGCCGCGGCGATCTCCTCAGGCGTCGGCCATCCGTGCTCTTCGAAGTGCTCCTCCATCGCCCGCAGTCCCTCACGGATGATGCGGCGCTTGTCGAGGTACTGCTCCAGTGCTCGGCTGACCACCGCCGAGATCTGCTCGTCCTCGGCCTCTGCGTACTGCCGCAGCGCCTCGCCGAGCTCGGCATTGAGACTCACGCTGAACTTCGCCTTCTCTGCCATATTACGAATGTAATCCGGAAGCTCCTCTGGGACCACCGGCGCGCGGAGGCCCGCGTGCGTGCTCGTCCGTCACCGCCGTCACCAGTTCCAGCGCCTCGGCGGCAGCCCGTTCGCGATGCGCTCGCGGTTGTCCCGGTAGTGGTAGAAGACCAGGTCCTCGATCGGCACCGGGCGGAATGTGTCGGGCACCGGGCCGCCCGTCTTGCGCTCCAGCTTCTCCTTGAGGAGACGGGCGGTCGTGACACCGGCGTAGGCGACCTCCTCGATCTCCTCGGTGAGGCTCTTCGCGGGCTGCTCGTCGCTCAACGCCTCCGCCGCGAACTCCTTGCGGCAGTCCACGCAGATCCCCCGGTCGATCTTCACCGTGCGCTCGTCCTGGTCACAGGTGGCGCAGGCCATGATCACGCGGGTGACGCGGCCCCGGAGGGGGCGGGCAGGGGTGGTGTCGGTGGAGGAGTCGCTCTTCTGCGGTGGCATCTTCGCCTCCAGTCGTTTGCGGGCGAGTCCGCCCGGGTTGGTGACAGGGGAAGGGAGCCCTTCGGTCAGGGCTCGGGTGATGTCGTTCGGCGTCGCGCCCCGGTCCAGCCACTCCGCGGCGAGGGGTTCGAGGGACTTGCAGTCCGATTCGGACAGGGGCATACGAGGGTCCGCGGCGCGAAGTCCGGCGAGGGCGCGATATGCGGCACTGGCCTGCGGTGACTCCGGTACGTCCGCCGCGGCCTCCGGGCTCGGCTCCACGACGGTCGGCGTCTCGACGTCGGTACGAGCCAGGCCCGGACGGAAGTCCGTCACGTCCTTGCCGTCCCGCTGCCTTGCGAACTCCGCCCACCACTCCGGCGACCTGGGAGTACGCGACCAGTACGTCCGCGTGACCCACCGCATCGAGTTGTCCTCGACGGTGATGTGTTCCTTGATCCAGCGCAGATGGCCGGCCTCGGTGAGGCGGTTCAACGACGTGCGCGTCGCCTGCTGGCCGTAGCGCGGATGTTCCGCGGCGATCGCCTTGTGGCCCATGTTGTGGCCGTCGTCGAGGTGGTCGATGAAGACGGCGAACTCGCGGTCACGGGGGCTCAGATGTGCGAAGTCCGGGTCGGCGTGCGGGTCTTCGTCACCTACGGAGCGCTTTCCATAGCCCGTTTTGGCCATGGGGTGCGACGGGGACGGCAGGGCAGGACTAGGCTGGGCGTTAGCCACGGTCGAAGGCTCGATTCGATCGGCGGGTCAGGCCCCGGAGCCGGTGTTGGCGCACCGACCGGGGCCGAACTATTTGCTTGTTTGCCGCGAACCTAGGGCGCCTTTACGTTCCGACGCAAGCCGATCACGGAACGTCACCCATTCGAGGTATGACGCCTCAACTCCCGCACGGACAAGGTTGGTTGGGTTGGATTTTCAACCAGACCAAAAGCCCAAAACCCCATGGGAAGAGCTCGAAGCCCGAGGCTCAAGCTCCGGGCTGAACTGCGGAAACGAATGCCTTCCAGGCGGGAGCGGCGACCTGGAGCTCGGGGCTCGCGGGGAGCTTGGAGTCACGAACGTGGATGGCGGCGGCGAACGCGACTTCGACGCAGTTGCCGCCCTCGTTGTCGCTGTAGCTCGACTTGAACCACTTCAGCTGGTCGCTCACGACTGATCCACCATCCGCTCGATGAAACGGGCCGACTCATCGGGGTCGAGAGCCCTCGTGCGGATCATGCTAAGCCGCTCGGTCACACGGCTGACAACCCCCGGATCCGCCGAAAGCTCGCTGGCGAACGAGCCTTCGGTGAAGGCGAATCGCTCATGGTCACGAGTTTCCAGCAATACCATGGGGCCCATGAGCGCGTCGCTGAAGGCCCGTTCAAACGGGAGCACTTGCACCACCACGTTCCGCAGGTGCGCCGCCTCCAGCAGGTGGCGCAGCTGTTCGGTGTCCACCAGGGGACTGCGCAGCACAGCCTCGTAGAGAACGAAGCTCAACCCCACGGGCGGCTTCCTCTTGTTGAGCACCGCCTGCCGTTCCATGCGGGCGGCAACGCGCTCCTCCACCGTCTCCTCGTCCAGCGGCGGGATCCGGTTGTCGATGAGCGCCCGGGCGTACCCCTCCGTCTGCAACAGGCCGGGGACGAGAGCGAGCTCGTACGACCAGATACTGGTCGCCTCCTTCTCCCGCTCCATGAAGTCCTGCGCCCGCGCAGGGAACCGCTCCCGGTTCAGGAACTCCTTCGCGCCGCTCAACATCCCCTTCGCGTCGCAGAGTTCGTCCGCGACGTCCAGGACACGCGACGTCGGCCTGCGTACCCCGCGCTCCATCGACACGATGGTGTCCGGGGAGTAGTTGGCGGCGGAGGCGAGTTGCTCGCGGCTGACGTCCGCCTTCATGCGCCAGCGCTTCAGCTGGTCGCCGGCGTATCGCCAGGCCACGGGCGGCTGGGAGTTGGGGCTGTTGGACTGTCCCGCCACGGCACGCACCTCCGACCGGGGGCCCGGATGGGTGTCACCTGGGCCCTTACCGAGCGTAGCTGCGCGGACGTCACCGCGTGACCGGGTCGCGCTACTTGCCTGTCTGCAGCCCCAGCGGCCCGCCGATCTCCTCCGCCATGACCTTGCCCGCCTCGAACTCCAGCGTCTCGTCGCCCATCGGGGTCTGGTCCGTGTCCAGGCCGTCCAGTTCCTCCAGGGGCTGGTTCAGGCGGACGTGGGCCACCACCGACTGCAGGGCGCGCAGGGTGGCCGAGGCCGTCGAGCCCCAGTTGGAGAAGTAGGAGAACTGCCACCACCACAGGGCCTCTGTGGTGCGGCCCGCGCGGTAGTGGGCCATGCCGTGGCGGAGGTCGGTGATGACGTCGGTCAGGTCGTCGGAGATACGGGCCGGGACCGGGGCCTTGCGCGGCTCGTAGGGGTCGAAGACCTCGGAGTAGACGTCGATCGGTTCCAGGAGGCGGGCGAAGTTCTCGCGGAGTTCGTCCACGTCAGCGTCCGGGCCCGTGTCCGGCTCGTAGCGCTCGTCGGGGACGATGTCCTCGTGCGCGCCGAGGCGGCCGCCGGCCAGCAGCAGCTGGGACACCTCCAGGAGGAGGAAGGGGACAGCGGAGTCGGGTTCGTCACCCTTCGCCACCTCCGTCACCGCCACCAGGAAGCTCTCCACCTGGTCCGCGATCTGGACCGCGAAGTCGTCCGGGTCCTGCGTCGCGTCATGCAGCGTGGCGTCAGACATCTAGGAGTCGTCTCCCCTCGAAGGCGCGGCCGAGGGTCACCTCGTCCGCGTATTCCAGGTCTCCGCCCACCGGGAGGCCGCTGGCCAGGCGGGTGACCTTGAGGCCCATGGGCTTGATCATGCGGGCGAGGTACGTCGCTGTGGCCTCGCCCTCCAGGTTCGGGTCCGTGGCAAGGATCAGCTCCGTGACCGTCCCGTCGGCCAACCGCGCGAGAAGTTCCCGTATACGCAGGTCGTCGGGGCCCACGCCCTCGATGGGGCTGATCGCCCCGCCCAGGACGTGGTATCGGCCGCGGAACTCGCGGGTCCGCTCGATCGCGACCACGTCCTTCGGCTCCTCCACCACACAGATGACGGAGGGGTCGCGGCGGCTGTCGCGGCAGATGTTGCACAGCTCTTCCTGTGCGACATTGCCGCAGGTCGCGCAGAAGCGGACCTTCGCCTTGACCTCCATCAGGGCCTGCGCGAGCCGCCGTACGTCCGTCGGTTCCGCCTGCAGGATGTGGAAGGCGATCCGCTGGGCGCTCTTGGGACCGACGCCGGGCAGCCGCCCCAGCTCGTCGATCAGGTCCTGCACCACGCCTTCGTACACGGACTGCCGTCCTTCCCGGGGTTCCTTGCAAGTACGTACGGTAGTTGGCGAACGCCTCTCTTAGAAAGGCAGGCCCGGGATACCGCTGCCGCCGCCCAGGCCCTGGGCCAGCGGGCCCAGCTTCTGCTGCTGGAGGTTCTGGGCGTTCTCGTTGGCCGCCTGGACCGCCGCGACGATCAGGTCCGCCAGGGTCTCGACCGTCTCTTCAATGGATCCAGCCTCGGGGTCCACCGCCTTCGGGTCGATCTTCAGCGCGCGCAGTTCGCCGGAGCCGGTGACGGTGGCCTTCACCAGACCGCCGCCCGCCTGCCCGTCGACCTCCGTCTGTGCCAGCTCCTCCTGCGCCCGCTGCAGGTCCTGCTGCATCTTCTGGGCCTGCTGGAGCAGCTGCTGCATATTGGGCTGGCCACCACCGGGAATCACGATCAGCTCCTGGTTTCGTACGGCTGTATGGGCGAGGTTTTCCCGCCTGGCACGAGCCTACGTGGTCCAGCCAGGCATCGCCCCAGCACTCTTTCGAGTGAGGTGTTGCCGAGTCCTATACCTGATCAAGACCCACTTACGAGCGGAATAGAGGTGAATTCGGGGGCCGAGCCACCCATTGGGCGGTAGGAAGGTCGGGCACATCAGGATCGGGTGTCACGCAAGGTGTTCGGTCGTGGTCAGCCTCGTGATCAGCGTCGTGATCAGTAGGGAGTGCCGTGTGGGTCAGCCGGAGATGCAGCCCGAGGGGCCGGCTCAGGACGGGTGGGGCGAGGGTGCGGCCGGGCTGCGGCCGGGCGATCTGATCGGGCGCTCGTTCCCGCTCGGGGACTGGGGCGAGCCGGCCGAGCGGCTGCACGAGCTGTATCTGTGGGTGGAGCGCGGAGCCCTGCAGACGGCGGCCTGGTATCTCGCGGACCGGGTGTGGAAGCGGCGGGGTGCGCGGGTGCTGCGCGCGGGGGCCGCGGTGGGGGCGGTGACCGGGGCCGCGCTGCCGCTGCTGGATCTGACCGGGGTGATCGCCGGGATGGCCGCCTGGGGGTATCTGGCACTGCTGTTCGCGGTGGCGTGCGTGGCCGTGGACCGGTTCTTCGGTGTGACCTCGGGCTGGATAAGGGATGTGGCGACCGCGCAGGCCGTGCAGCGGCGGCTGCAGGTGCTGCAGTTCGAGTGGGCCTCGGAGAGCGTGCGGGAGGTGCTGGGCCCCGCGGAGGGCACGGCGAGCGAGGCCGCCGAGCGGTGCCTTGCGGTGCTGCGGCGCTTCTCGGAGGACTTGACGGAGCTGGTGCGCGCGGAGACGGCCGACTGGATGGTGGAGTTCCGGACGGGCGGCTCGGCGCCGATGGGGGTCCAGTCCGCGTCGGCCGGGGCGGCGCGGCAGGAGACGGGCAGTGCGCAGGGGCGCTTCCCGCTGCCTCCGGGGGCGGGCTCGCGGCCGAACATGCCGCGCCAACGGCCGCCCGAGCCGAGGTGATCCCGCACCGGGCCGTCGGTCACGACTGCGGGCTCGGGAAGGCCACCGGGCTCCTGTTGCCCGCCTGGTTGACGGCCCGTACGCCGAAGAACACGTTGTCCTTCGACAGGTCCACCTCGTACGTGGTGACGTCCCCGGCGGGGATCACATGGGTCCACTCCGGTGCCGTGGTCTCACGCCAGACGATCTCGTAGCCCGCCAGGTCGGGTTCCGTGCCGCGCGTCCACACCAGCCTGGTGGAGTTGGTCAGGGCGGAGGTCACGATCTTCGCTCCGCGTGGCGTGCCCGGCGCCTGGGCGAGGGTCCACAGGGCGGCCGCGTTGACCCTGGCGACCCGCTCGACGAAGTCGAAGTCGCAGAACTCGGGCAGGTCGCCGTACTGCTTGCCGGTCTCGTCGACGCGGACGTCCTGGTGCTGGTGGGCGAAGTCCTCGGCCGGTTCGGTGAAGCGGGCGGCCGGGTAGCCGCGTTCGAGGAAGGGGATGTGGTCGCCGCCGCGGAGGTAGCGGTCGCGGCGGTACACGACACGCACCTGCATGCCGGTGGCGTCGTTGTCGGCGACGTCCCGCACGAATCGGGCGAGCTGGCGGGACGGGGAGTCGTTCTCGCCGCCCACCGACCTGCGGATCGCGGCCTGTTCCGGGGTCTCGGACGAAGGGACACCCTCCGCGAAGAGCCGGATGGCGAGCGGAGCGAGATGGGGGTCCCCCCGGCCGGAGGCTGGGGGAGGGTCCTCGGTGCCGTCGTCCGCCATGGAGCTGCCGACGATGTCGTTGGTGAACATCCCCTGGACGTCCGTGCCGGCCGTCTTCAACTGCTGGGCCAGATACGTCGACCCGTACAGCCCCTGCTCCTCCCCCGCCACCGCCGCGAACACGATCGTCGAGGCCGGGCGGCGGGTCGCCATCACCCGCGCCAACTCCAGTACGACGGCCACCCCGGACGCGTCGTCGTCCGCGCCCGGCGCGTCGGAGGTGGCGTTCATGACGTCCGTGACCCGGGAGTCGTAGTGCCCGGAGACGACGTACACGCGCTCCGGGGTGACCGATCCGCGCAAGGTCGCGAGCACGTTGGTGATCTTCGTGGGAGTGGGGATGCGGGACGCCGGTTCCTGGACGTACGACTGGAGTTCGGCCGTCATCCGGCCGCCGGAGGCGGCGGCGCAGCTCCGCAGCTCGGCGAGGAGCCAGTCGCGGGCGGCGCCGACGCCGCGGTCCGGGTCGTCCTGGGCGGAGAGGGTGTGGCGGGTGCCGAAGGAGACGAGCTTGCGGACGGTCGCTTCGATGCGGGCGGAGTCCAACTCCCTGAGCAACGCGCGGAGTTCGCGATGCGGAGGCTGTGCCGTGGCGGGCGGGCGGTGGACCCGCGTGGCCGCTTCGGCCGGGTTCGAGGTCGTCCCGAGCGCTGCCGCGCCGGCCGCCGTCGCGGTCAGGACCGTTCTCCTGGTGGGGCTGGGACGCATGTGTCCTCCCGGGGCTGCCGATGCCGACACTCCGCCCATCGTCATGGACACGCCACTACGACACAAGGGTGCCCGCCGGCCCCTCACCCGGCTCACTGCCTGGTGTACTTCAGCTTCTCCCCGTTACTGGTGTTCTCGCGCTGCAGGCTGCCGTCCGGCAGCAGGCTGAGCTCGGTGGCGTCGCCCGGCTTGCAGTAGCCGGGGTCGCCGGACGTCACGGTGGACGGGCCGATCTCCAGAGGGCCGCCGGTACCCGGTGCCGCGGTCAGATCGGCCTGGAACACGCAGTGGTAGGTGCCGCTGCTGGTGGGGCCGTCGGCGACCAGGGAGAGGACCGTGTCGCCCACCTTGCCCTGCTGGATGGTGAGTTCGCGGGTGTTCTGGCCGTCGGCGTTGGTGATGGTGGCCGTCCAGGTGCCCAGATAGCCGGTGGGGATCACGCCGCCCGAGGGTGCGGAGGTGGTGGGCTGCGCGGTCGTCGGGGTCGTCAGGCTCGGCTCGGGATTCGAGGGTGCGCTGCTGGTCGGGGCCGGGCTCGGCTTGTTGTCGCCCTTGCCGCCGCCGTTCATCAGGGCGTAGACCGAGCCGCCGGCGCCGAGCGCGACGACCAGGGCGACGGCGATCAGCGCCACGGTGGAACGGCCGCTCCGGCGAGGCGGCTCCTGCGGGGTGTGCGGGCCGGTGTAGGACGGGCCGTAGGGCGGGGTGGAGCCGAGGCCGCCGGGCTGCTGGGGGTAGCCGTAGGCGCCGGGCTGCTGCGGCGGGTAGCCGTAGGCGGGCTGCTGCTGGGGGTGCTGCTGCGGATAGCCGTAGGCCGGGTGTGTCTGCGCGTGGGCGGGCGGGGGTGTCGGCGGAGCCTGGCCCGCGACCATGGTGGGGAGGTGGTTCAGCGGGGCTGCGCCGCCCGGCTGCCCGGGCGGGGGCGGTCCGGCGGGGGTGCCCGCTTCCGGAGCGGAGTCGTCGGCGGCGGGGGCGTGCTCGGGCGGGGCCTCGGGTGCCGCCTTCCGCAGCGAAGGACCGCCGGCCGCCGGCGCCCCCTCCGCCCCCTCTTCAGGGTCTTCCGCGTCCAGCAACTGCACCGCATGACGGCCGAGTTGGGCGACGAGCGCGCTCGGCAGCCAGGGGTCGCGCGAGCGGCCGCCGAGCACGGTGTCCTCGGCTCCCGTGCGCTCCAGCACCTGGTCCAGCGTCGGCCGCGCGCCCGGCTGCTTCTTCAGGCAGTCCCGTACGAGGTCGGCGATGCCCTCGGGCACCCCCTCCAGGTCGGGTTCCTCCTGGGCGATGCGGAACATCAGGGCGTGCACACCGCTGTTGGCGCTGCCGAAGGGGAGGTGTCCTGTTGCGGCGTAGGCCAGCACGGAGCCCAGGCAGAAGACATCGCAGGCGGGCGTGATCCGGTCGCCGCGCACCTGCTCGGGGGCCATGAAGCCGGGCGAGCCGACGAGCGCGCCGGTCCGCGTCAGACCGCCGTCCGTGACGGTCTCCAGCGCCCGCGCGATCCCGAAGTCGATGACCCGCGGCCCGTCGATGGTGACGAGCACATTGGACGGCTTCAGATCCCGGTGGATGATCCCGGCGGCGTGGATGTCCTGCAGCGCGTGCGCGAGCCCGGCCGCCAGGATGTTCACCGAGCGCTCGGGCAGCGCCCCGTGGTCGTGCCCCACGACCTGCTGCAGGCTGGGTCCGGCGACGTACCCGGTGGCCACCCAAGGCACCGCGGCCTCCGTGTCGGCGTCCAGGACGGGCGCCGTCCAGTGCCCGCCGACCTGCCGCGCGGACTGCACCTCCTGCCGGAACCGCGCCCGGAACTCCTCCTGCGCGGCCAGTTCCTCCCGCACCAGCTTCACGGCGACGGTGCGGCCCCGGTCCGAGCGGGCGAGATACACATGCCCCATGCCCCCGGCACCGAGCCGGGCCAGCAGCCGGTAGGCCCCGATCCGCTGCGGGTCCCCCGCTCCGAGCTTCTCCATGGCCGCGCCGCCTTCCCCCCCCGTATGTGCAACAGACCGAGAATAGTGCGGTCGCGGGGGTAGTCGCCCGGAGCGGTGTCTACGGTTCCGTAACACCACGGGCCGCATTTCGCCAAGCCGCCCGGGCCCGACAACCTGTCGCGGAAACCCCCACATGCCAGACAGGAAGCCGATACCGAGCGGGCACCGCGGGCTCCTACGCTCGCCGCCATGACCCCTCAGCCAGACCCCCAGGCCGGCGCCGCCGTCAAGGCCGCGGACCGTGCTCATGTGTTCCACTCCTGGTCCGCGCAGGAGCTCATCGACCCGCTCGCCGTCGCCGGTGCGCAGGGGTCGTACTTCTGGGACTACGACGGCAAGCGGTACCTGGACTTCACCAGCGGGCTCGTCTACACCAACATCGGCTACCAGCACCCGAAGGTCGTCGCCGCGATACAGGAGCAGGCCGCGCACCTGACGACGTTCGCGCCCGCCTTCGCCATCGAGGCCCGCTCGGAGGCGGCCCGGCTGATCGCCGAGCGGACACCGGGCGACCTCGACAAGATCTTCTTCACCAACGGCGGCGCGGACGCCGTCGAGCACGCCGTACGGATGGCGCGGCTGCACACCGGGCGGCCGAAGGTGCTGTCCGCCTACCGCTCCTACCACGGCGGCACCCAGCAGGCGATCAACCTCACCGGGGACCCGCGCCGCTGGGCCTCCGACGGTGCGGCCGCCGGTGTCGTGCACTTCTGGGCGCCGTACCTCTACCGCTCCCGGTTCTACGCCGAGACCGAGGAGCAGGAGTGCGCGCGGGCGCTGGAGCACCTGGAGACGACGATCGCCTTCGAGGGACCGGCCACCGTCGCCGCGATCATCCTGGAGACCATTCCGGGCACCGCCGGGATCATGGTGCCGCCGCCCGGCTATCTCGCCGGGGTGCGGGAGATCTGCGACAAGTACGGCATCGTCCTCGTCCTGGACGAGGTCATGGCCGGGTTCGGGCGGACCGGTGAGTGGTTCGCGGCCGACCTGTTCGGTGTGGTGCCCGACCTCATGACCTTCGCCAAGGGCGTGAACAGCGGATATGTGCCGCTCGGCGGTGTCGCCATCTCCGGCGCGATCGCCGAGACCTTCGCCAGGCGGGCCTACCCGGGCGGTCTGACGTACTCCGGGCACCCGCTGGCCTGCGCCGCCGCCGTCGCGACGATCAACGTCATGGCGGAGGAGGGCGTCGTCGAGAACGCCGGGCAGCTGGGCGAGACCGTCCTCGGTCCTGCGCTGCGGGAGCTCGCCGAGCGGCACCCGAGCGTCGGCGAGGTGCGCGGTGTCGGCATGTTCTGGGCGCTGGACCTGGTGAAGAACCGGGAGACGCGGGAACCGCTGGTGCCGTACAACGCGGCCGGCGAGGCGAACGCGGCGATGGCCGCCTTCGGGGCCGCCGCGAAGAAGCACGGCATCTGGCCCTTCATCAACATGAACCGCACCCATGTCGTGCCGCCGTGCAACGTGAGCGAGGCCGAGCTGAAGGAGGGCCTCGCGGCGCTGGACTCGGCGCTGTCCGTGGCCGACGAGTACACCGAGTAGCGACCTGCGGCCGCTCAGGTGCCGCACCGGATCACCACAGCTACGCGGGTAATCAGCGGGAGACCGAACGCGTAAGGTGGCGTGCTCGTAGATAGGTACGTGCACGCCACCCGACCGCGACGAGGAGACGCCCGACACATGCCCGGCAGCAGCGGCAACGGCTCCGTGACCCGCAGCACCCTGCGGCAGCAGATCGCCGACGCGCTACGCGACGAGGTCCTCGCGGGGCGGCTCCAGCCGGGTCAGGAGTTCACGGTGAAGGAGATCGCCGAGCAGTACGGGGTCTCCGCGACGCCCGTGCGCGAGGCGCTCGTCGACCTGTCCGCGCAGGGCCTCCTCGACGCCGACCAGCACCGCGGCTTCCACGTCCACGAGTACTCGGTAGCCGACTACCGCGGCATCATCGAGGCCCGCAGCCTGGTCACCGACGGCATGTTCATCGCCCTGGACCTGGACCAGGACCGTTTCCCGCCGCACGATGAGACCCGTGCCGTCGCCGCCCTCGCCGGGGTCCGGCGCCGCGGCGAGGAGGCACAGCGGGCCTCACTGGCCGGCGACCTCACCGTGCTGATCGGCTACGACCTGCGCTTCTGGCATGAGCTCGGCACCCTCTTCGGCAACCCCTATCTGGCCGACTTCCTGCACCGGCTGCGCGTCCAGTCCTGGGTGTGTGCGGTGCAGCATCTGCGCCGGCTGTCCGATCTGCGCGGCGCCCTGTGGTGCGGCCACACCGATCTGGTCGACGCCCTGGCCAAGCGGGACACCAGGACGGCGCGGGCGATCGTCGCCTCGTACAACGAGCACTCGCTGGCCCTCATCGAGCGGCTGGCGGACGAGTGAGCAAGCCGGCCAGGGGCACGCCTGCCTGGGCCGTGGACCTCACCGTCGTCATACCCGCCTTCAACGAGGAGCAGCGCCTCGGCCCCACCCTCGACGCCGTCACCCGCTACCTGCGCGACAACGAGGGCCGCTGGGGCGAGTGGGAGGTCGTCGTCGCCGACGACGGCTCGACGGACGGCACCCGGGACGTCGTCACGGGCCTGAAGGAGCCCCGCGTCCAGCTCGTCACCAGCCCGCACCACCGCGGCAAGGGCAACGCCCTGCGCCTGGGCGTCGCCGCCTCCCGCGGGCGGCGCGTGCTGGTCACGGACGCCGACCTCGCGGCCCCGATCGAGGAGCTGGAGCAGCTCGACAAGGCGCTCAGCGAGGGGAACGCGGCGGCGATCGGCTCCCGTTCCGTGCCCGGCGCGGTGATCGGGGTCCGTCAGCACCCGGTGCGCGAACTGCTGGGCCGCGCCGGGAACTTACTCATACGGCGCACCACCGTGCCCGGCATACGTGACACCCAGTGCGGCTTCAAGCTCTTCGAGGGCGACAAGGCCCGCGAGGCCTTCGCCGCCTCCCGGGTCAACGGCTGGGGCATCGACGTCGAGGTCCTGCGGCACTTCCACCGCGCCGACTGGCAGGTCGCCGAGGTCCCCGTCCGCTGGTCCCACCGGCCCGGCTCGAAACTGCGCCACCTCGACTACGTCCGCGTCCTCGCCGAACTGGCCCGGCTGCGCGCCCGCTCCCTGCGCCCCGCCGACGTCTTCGCCGTCATCCTCTTCCTGCTCATGTCGATGGCGCTGTACTCGGGCCGCCTGTTCGACCCGGACCACCGCTATCTCCCCGACTCCCTCCAGGACCAGAACCAGTGGGAGTGGTTCTTCGACGTCACCGCCCACAACCTGGCCCACCTGCACAATCCTCTCTTCTCCGACCTGCAGGGCTTCCCCGACGGCGTGAACCTCATGGCCAACACGGTCATGCTCGGCCTCACCGTCCCGTTCGCCCCGCTCACGCTCCTCGCAGGCCCGGCGGTCTCCCTCAGCGTCGTGATGACACTGGGCCTCGCCGCCACCGCGGCCGCCTGGTACGGGCTGATCGTGAAGCGTGTCGTACGGCGGCGGTCCGCGGCCTTCGTCGGCGCGGCCCTCGCCGCCTTCGCGCCGCCCATGGTCAGCCACGCCAACGCGCACCCCAACTTCGTGGTGCTGTTCATGATCCCGCTGATCATCGACCGGGTCCTACGCCTGTGTACGGACGCCCGGGTGGTCCGGGACGGGGCGGTCCTGGGCCTGATGGCGGCGTACCAGGTCTTCCTCGGCGAGGAGCCGCTGCTGCTCGCGGCGATCGGCCTGGTGCTCTTCGCGGGCGCCTACGGCGTCGTCCGCAGGGATGTGGCCAGGCGGGCCTGGCGGCCGCTGCTGCGAGGGCTGGCGACCGCGGCCGCGGTCTGTCTGCCGCTCGTCGTGTACCCGCTGGTCTGGCAGTTCGCCGGTCCGCAGAGCTACGCGCACATGCCGCACGGCGACAATTCGGGCAACAGCCCCCTCGCGCTGCTCTCCTTCGCCGAACGCTCCCTGGTCGCGGGCAACGCCCGGCGCGCAAACGCCCTCTCGCCCAACCCCACCGAGCAGAACGCCTTCTACGGCTGGCCGCTGGTACTGCTCGCTTTCGCGATCGTCGTACGGCTGTGGGAGCGGGCCCTGGTCAAGGCGCTGGCGGTCACCGCGGTCGGTGCGGCGCTGCTCTCGCTCGGCCCCGAGTTCCGCATCCCGATGACGGACAAGGTCTACCCGGGCCCCTGGGCGCTCCTCGCCAGGCTGCCGCTGTTCGAGTCGGTCATCGAGGGCCGGGTCGCGATGATCTGCGCCCCCGCGCTCGGCATGCTGCTCGCCCTCGCCCTGGACCGGCTGACGGCGACCCGCACCCTCGGCACCCAGTACCTCGGCCTGCTCGGCGTCTGCCTGGCCCTGCTCCCGCTGGTCCCGGCCCCGCTGAAGACGGTCGAACGCCCGGCGACGCCGACGTTCTTCACCACCGGGGCGTGGCAGCCGTACGTCCGCACGGGTGAGTCCCTCGTCACGGTGCCGCTGCCCGACGCCGGCGACGCTCAGGCGCTGCACTGGCAGCAGCAGGCCGGCCTCGGCTTCAGGCTCCCCGGCGGCTACTTCAACGGCCCCTACGGCGCCGACCGCATCGGCATCTACGGCGCCTCCCCCCGCTACACCTCCGACCTGCTGAGTGACATCGGCGACACGGGCGTGGTCCCGAAGCTGGACGCGACCTGGCGGGCGCAGGCCCGGCGCGACCTCGCGTACTGGAAGGCAGGAGCCCTGGTGGTGGCCCCCGGACCGCACGAGGAGGCCCTGCGCAGGGCCGTTACGGAACTTGTGGGCCGGGACGGGAAGTGGGTGGCCGGGGTGTGGGTATGGGACCTGCACTGAGCGCTCCGCGGGAGTGGCGCGATTGGCCGTCTGTCAGCTGCCGGTCCGTCGTGGCTGGTCGCGCCCACGCGGCGGAGCCGCAAATGAATACAGCCCCGCGCCCCTATGGGGCGCTGCCGACCACGGCGGACTTCGACTGGCACCGCTTGGTGCCTGTTCCGAATTATCCGTCGCCCGCGCGGAGCGCTGCCGCAGCCGTACCGATTACCCTGCCTTGACCGACTTGCCGTGTGAGGAGCCTTCTTTGGCCTGTGACCTGTGGCTGGTACCGCTCGTCGACGTGTTGTGCCACACCCCCGACAATCCGTTCGCCGAGGAACTCGCGCAGTACAACAACGTGCTCGCCGCCGCCGGACTGCCGCCGGTGCCGGTGTACCAGTACATGCCGGGCCTGTCCGGCGAGGTCGCCCCGGTGGCCGGCTTCGACTACGACGCGCTGCACTTCCTGCGCCGTGTCTACCTGCTCCAGGTGTGCGGGCTGCCGGTGACCCCGGTCGACGAACTGGGCGGCGACTACGAGCAGTTGCTGGAGATGTTCGAGGCGACGGCCCAGCAGTCGCACCTCGTCTGGCACTACGACCACGCGGGCGCCTACGTCCCTGTGGACTTCCCCCAGCCCCTGTCGAACGACGAACTCCTCGCCGGCGGCGGCCCGCTCGGCTCCGCCCAGGCGCTGCTGCGCGAACTGGAGTACGTCGCCCCGTCGATCGGCATAGATCCGGCCAACCCTCCGGCGCCGCCGGAACCACCGCGCGCCCCCACGGAGCTGGAGGAGCCCGCCGTCCCCGCGCCGTACGACCCCAGCCCCTTCGCCCGCGAACGCCATGTGTGGCTGGGCCTGCACGCGGCGGCGACGCGGAGCCTGGCGCAGGGGTCGATGATCGTCTTCAGCTAGTGCACCTGGGGCCATTTTCGCGAGGGTGCCGTTCCGGTTGGCCTCGTTCGACTTCTCCGTGCCGAAGTGCGCCCTGAGCGGTACACGCACGGCTCTCACCCGACGTGGGTGCTCACCCGTACTCCCAGGGGAGCAGAACGGCTGCCTCCACGCGTGCGACGCGGCGTGCGGCCGGTGCGCGCAGGCTGGGGCACGACGAGAGGGGACGGCGATGATCCTGGTGACCGGGGCGACGGGCCATGTGGGCGGCGAGCTGGTACGACTGCTGACGGCCGCAGGCCACCCGGTACGGGCGATGACCCGCCGCCCGGCCGAGGCACGGCTCCCGGACGGCGTCGAGGCGGTGTACGGCGACGCGGACGACCCGGTGAGCCTGGATGCGGCGTTCGCGGGGGCGGGCGGGGCCTTCCTGATGTCGGCGCAGGGCGTCGGTACGGCCCCCGGCCCGACCCACGACCTCGCCCTCGCCCGGGCGGCGGCAAGGGCGGGGACACGACGCCTGGTGAAGCTGTCCGTCCTGGACGGGGGCGCGGGCTCCGACGTGATCGCCCGCTGGCACGCCGAGGCGGAGGCCGCGGTGACGGACCCGTCCCGGGACTGGGCGTGGACCCTGCTCCGCCCCGGCCGCTTCATGTCGAACGCCCTGCAGTGGGCGGGCCGTCTCCGCGCGGGCGACGAGGTGGCCGTCCCCTTCGCCGACCGCCCGGCGGCGAGCATCGACCCGGCGGACCTGGCGGAAGTGGCGGCCCTGGCCCTGACATCGCCCGACTCCGACGAACACGTGGGCGCCACCTACGAGTTGAGTGGCCCTCAGTCCCTGACCCCCACCGAGGAACTGGCGATCCTCGCCCGCGCCCTCGACCGCGACCTGCACCTGCGCCCCCTCCCCGACGACGCGGCCCGCGCAGGCATGTCCGCCTACGGCTTCCCGCCCGAGGTCGTCGACGCCGTCATGCAGCGCACACGGGAGAGCGACCGCGGTGCGGAGGTGCTGCCGACGGTGGAGAAGCTACTGGGGCGCCCGGCACGGACGTTCGCGGAGTGGGCGGGAGCGCATGCGGGGGCGTTCTCGGGATGACACGGTTGAGGGGGTGCCCGGCGAACGGGCGCCCCCTCAACCAGGGTTCGGGCAGACCTAGGAGAACACGGCCGTCCCGTCCTGCGTCAGCTTCCAGTTGGTGACCGCGAAGTCCTTCGGGTCCAAGGTCCCCTTGGAGGTCACGTAGTCGATCATCAGCTGGCGGATCTCGTTGGTCGAGCTGTAGGCGATGTCGGCGGTGGCGATGTGCGGGTAGCCGGAGCCGCCGTTCGCACGGTAGTTGTTGACCGCGACGACGAAGACCTGGTCGTCGGCGACCGGGGCGCCGTTGTACGTGAGGTTCTTGATCCGCGAACCCTCCGCCTGCGCGATGTCGATGTCGTACGAGACGCCGGCGGCCGTGTCGTACATGTAGTCCCAGAAGTTGTTGGCGTTGGTCAGCGTCGCGGTGTCGACCTTCGTGCCCGACGGGACCTGGTGGTAGTACTTCGCCGCGAACTCCAGGTAGTCCTTCAGCTGGGCGCCCGTGAGCTTCTTGCCGTAGAGCGTGTTGTCGTAGATGTAGAGCCCGGCGATGTCCTTGATGGTCACGCTGCCGGCCGGGATGTCGGCGGTGCGGCTGAACGGCGCGGCGACCGAGATCAGGGGCAGCGCGGCATCGCTCGCCGACAGGCCCGCCTTCACCGACTGCATCTGGACCTCGTGGATGAAGTCCATGATCGGGACGTCCTTCCAGCAGGAGTCCGCCGCCGGGAGGTCCTGGGTGCAGGTGCCCACGGCCGTGTTGACGTACTTGACGACGAGGTCGTGGTCGGCCTTGAGGAGCCTGGTGATCTCCGGGTCCTCCTCGACGCCCTTCGGGTCGAGGGTCTGGGCCGCCTTCTTCGTCACCTTCCACTGACCGTGGTGCAGTTCGAGCTCGAAGTCGAAGACGGTGAGGCGGTAGCCCCAGCAGTACGGCTCGGAGAGCAGGACGTCCTCGCCGGTCTCCGCGTTCTTGACGGTGTACGAGGAGACCTCTTTGTGCGTGTGGCCGACCAGGATCGCGTCGATGCCGGGGACCTGCTCGGCGACGAGGTTGGAGGCGTTCTCGACGTACGGGAGCGCGTCGCCCCAGGAGGTCGATCCGTCGAGCCCGGAGTGGTCGGTCAGGAAGACGACGTCACACCCCAGCGCACGCAGCCGCGGCACGTACTTCTTCGCCTGCTCGACGAGCCCCGGGAAGACCATCTTCCCGCTGACGTTGTCCTTGTCCCACAGCGCGATACCGGGGTTGGTCAGGCCGAGGATGCCGACCTTGATGTCGGGGGCGCCGGGCACGCAGATGCGCTTGACGGTGTACGGGTGGAAGGCCGGCCGCAGGGTCTTCGCGTCGAGGGCGTTCGCGCCGAGCAGCGGGAAGTGACACTGCTTCTCGAACTTGCGGAGCGTCTCGATGCCGTAGTTGAACTCGTGGTTGCCGAGGGCGGCGGCGTCGTAGCGCATGTGGTTCATGGCGACGGCCATGGGATGCTTGGGCCCCTTCTTGCCGTCCTTGCCGGTGATCGGGTCGACCCGCGCGAAGTAGTACGCGAGCGAGGTCCCCTGGATGATGTCACCGGCGTCGACGAGCAGGACGTGCTCCTCGCCCTTGGCCTCGCGCTGCTGCTTGATGAGGGTGGCGACCCGCGCGACACCGACGGAGTTGCCGGCCTTGTCGCTGTAGGCGGCGTCCTTGTAGTAGTCCCAGTCGAAGACGTGGCTGTGCAGGTCGGTGGTGCCCAGGATGGAGAACGTCCATGTCCTGGGGGCCTTGGCGACCTTCTCGGGCGTACGGTCGGCGGCCTGGGCGGGTACGGCCGCGACCGTTCCCGCCGCGGCGACGGCCGCCCCGGTGACGGCCGACTTCTTCACGAATTCCCGGCGGTTCAGGGGACTGGCGGGCATACGGGGCTCCTGGTCATGGAGGGGAACTGGAGGAGGGCGCGGCGGGACTACCCGCGTAGATAGTTGCGTCCTCTAGTTACATCCGGAACCAGGAACAAGCCATGGACCGGTCAAGGAAGTCCATGACCGGTCCAACAGCTGACAGACATAAGGGATTTACAGGAACGAGTTGATCTCGATCGTCTCGTCCCGGCCGGGGCCCACGCCGATCGCGGAGATCGGTGCGCCCGACATCTCCTCGAGCGCCTTGACGTAGTTCTGGGCGTTCTTCGGGAGGTCGGAGAAGGACTTCGCCTTGGTGATGTCCTCGGACCAGCCGGGCAGGGTCTCGTAGACCGGCTTCGCGTGGTGGAAGTCCGACTGCGAGTACGGGAGTTCCTCGACGCGCCTGCCGTCGATCTCGTACGCCACGCAGACCGGGATCTCCTCCCAGCCGGTCAGGACGTCCAGCTTGGTGAGGAAGAAGTCGGTCAGGCCGTTCACGCGGGTCGCGTAGCGGGCGATGACGGCGTCGAACCAGCCGCAGCGGCGGTCACGGCCGGTCGTCACGCCCCGCTCGCCGCCGATGCGGCGCAGCGCCTCGCCGTCCTCGTCGAAGAGCTCGGTGGGGAAGGGGCCGGAGCCGACGCGGGTCGTGTAGGCCTTGAGGATGCCGATGACCCGGCTGATCTTGGTCGGGCCGACGCCGGCGCCGGTGCAGGCGCCGCCCGCGGTGGGGTTCGACGAGGTCACGAACGGATACGTGCCGTGGTCGATGTCGAGCAGCGTGCCCTGGCCGCCCTCGAAGAGGACCACCTTGTCCTGCTCCAGCGCCTGGTTGAGGACGAGGACGGTGTCGGCGACGTACGGGGCGAGCCTGTCCGCGTAGCCCAGCAGCTCCTCGACCACCTGGTCGATGGCGATCGCGCGGCGGTTGTAGAGCTTGGTGAGGATCTGGTTCTTGACGTCGAGGGCCGCCTCCACCTTCTGGGTGAGGATGGACTCGTCGTAGAGATCCTGTACACGAATGCCGACGCGGTTGATCTTGTCCGCGTAGGTCGGGCCGATGCCGCGCCCGGTGGTCCCGATCTTGCGCTTTCCGAGGAAGCGCTCGGTCACCTTGTCCACCGTCACGTTGTACGGCGTGATGATGTGAGCGTTACCGCTGATCAGGAGCTTGGACGTGTCGACGCCGCGCTCGTTCAGCCCGTTCAGCTCGGAGAACAGGACCGACGGGTCGACGACGACACCGTTGCCGATGACCGGCGTGCAGCCGGGGGAGAGAATCCCGGAAGGGAGCAGGTGAAGGGCGTACTTCTGGTCGCCCACGACTACCGTGTGGCCGGCGTTGTTGCCGCCCTGGTAGCGCACCACGTAGTCGACGGATCCGCCTAGCAGGTCCGTCGCCTTTCCCTTGCCTTCGTCACCCCACTGAGCACCGAGCAGCACAAGTGCGGGCACGCGCGTACACCCCTTCCGGGCGGGGCATGTCCAAGGTCAGGGGCGTACGCGTAAGGTTCACCGCCGCGTGCACCGCGGCCGTCGTTGGCCGCAAACCGTCGGACCGGATGCCCCGGAATAGACGAAGCCCCTGGCGCAATAGCGCAAGGGGCTCTTGCACAAAGATGCTACCCGAGGAAGCGAGGCAGGACCGAGGTGGTGACTTCCGCGACTTCCGATCAGCTGTTGGTGGTCATCGATCCGGTCGCCCGGCGGACGGACGGGGAGTCGGTCCGCATCGCAAAAGACGTGCTCAGCGCGGGTGCGCACACCAAGGTGTGTCTGCCGGAGGGTCCGGAGGAGTTCGCCCGGGCACTGGCCCGCCGGGGGTCGAGACGGCCGGTGGTGGTGGGCGACGACCGTGCCCTGGTCCGCGCCGTGTCCGTTCTGCACCGGCGGCGGGAGCTGGCCGGATGTGCCCTGTCGGTGGTGCCGGTGGGCAGCCTGCTGTCGGTGGCTCGTTCCCTGGGGGTGCCCACGGGGGCGGTGGCGGCGGCGCGGGCGGTCCTCGACGGGGCCGAGCGGCGCCTGGACCTGCTGGTGGACGACAGCGACGGCGTGGTGCTGGGGGCGCTGCACATCCCTCCGGTGACCGGGCACACCCCGTCGGCGGAGGCGGGCCGTCCCTGGCTGCGCACGGCCCAGTCCCTCGTACGCACCCTGGTCCCCACCCGCGAGACCACGGTCCCGGCGCCCCGGCCCGCCCGTCTGCGGGTGGAGGTCGACGGGGTCACCGTGCTGGACCTGGACCAGCCGGTGGAGGCGGTGTCGGTGACGCCGGGTGACGCGGGGGTGGCCGAGGTCGAGGTACGGCCCCTGTCGGTGGGTGCGGAGGCCTCGCCGGTGCGGGCACGGGGGCGCACCGTGAGCGTGTCGGGGGCGGACTTCCGCTACCGGGCGGACGCGGGCGTGTGGGGGCCGGTACGGAGGCGGACCTGGACGGTGCGGGAAGGGGCGCTGGGGCTGGTGCTGCCCGGGGCGTGAGCCGCAAAACTTGGGGCGGGCGGGGGACGACCCCGGTTACGCGGCCCGGCCGTCGAGCGAAACGGGGGGTGCGGCGCCGTGATCGGATTCGTCCTTCAGCCCCACCCCGGTGACCCCCAGCTCCCGCCCCCTCCCCATCAACCCCGCCAACTTCCCCGCAGCCACCTCATACGTCAGCCCGAGCGGCGGCCGAATGTTGCTCAGGCAGTTGCGGTCGGCGTCCGTGGTCACGCCCGGGGCCGGCCGGTACGTCAGATACGCCCCCAGGGAGTCCGCCGCCGACATGCCGGGGCGCTCCCCGACCAGGACGACCACCATCGTCGCGCCCATCGCGGACGCGATGTCGTCACCCAGAGCGACCCGCGCCTGTTCCGCCAGCACCACCGGTGCCACGCTCCACCCCGGCAGCCGTGCCACCGTCTCCCGCACCACCGCCGCCGCGTGCTCGTGCACCGCCCGGCTGGACAGCCCGTCCGCCACCACGAACACCACGTCCCAGTCGCCGGCCGGGAGATGTGCGCGGTCCGTCGCATCCAACCGCCGCCCCAGATCGGGCCGTTGCAGATACGTCAGCCGGTCACGCGCCGCACTGCGCACCCGTACCGTCGGCATCCCGCCCAGCCCCGCCGCGACCGCCTCCGGCTCGAACGGAGAGTGCACCGCGTCCCGCGCGGCCGCGTGCGCGGTCTGGAGTTCGAGGCGGTGGCGGGTCGGCAGCGCCGAGCCCGCGCGACCGAGGCCGATACGGGCTTGGGTGTGCCGACGCATGGCGACCCACAAGTCACTTATCGGCACAGCAATGTGAGTGCCCGTCATGCCACCAGTTCCCTTCCGATCGCCGTCAGCGGATGGGACGCCACCTCGCGGATCCCGCCCCGTTCGTCCAGCAGTCCGCTCGACTGCAGCCAGGCCTCGAACTCCGGTGCCGGGCGCAGTCCGAGGACCTCGCGGAGGTACAACGCGTCGTGGTACGAGGCCGACTGGTAGTTGAGCATGATGTCGTCGCCGCCCGGTGTGCAGATCACGAAGGACGCGCCCGCCACGCCGAGCATCGTCAGCATGGTCGCGACGTCGTCGTCATCGGCGTCCGCATGGTTCGTGTAGCAGATGTCCAGGCCCATGGGCAGGCCGAGCAGCTTGCCGCAGAAGTGGTCCTCCAGGGCCGCCCGGAGGATCTGCCGGCCGTCGTACAGGTACTCCGGGCCGATGAAGCCCACCACCGTGTTCACCAGCAGCGGGTCGTAGCGCCGTGCCACCGCGTACGCCCGCGCCTCCACCGTCTGCTGGTCCACCCCGTGGTGCGCGTCCGCCGACAGCGCGCTGCCCTGGCCGGTCTCGAAGTACATGACGTTGCGGCCGACCGTCCCGCGGTCCAGGGCGAGCGCCGCCTCGTACGCCTCGTCGAGCAGGCCCAGCGTCACGCCGAAGGACGCGTTCGCCGCCTGCGTGCCCGCGATGGACTGGAAGACCAGGTCCACCGGGGCGCCCCGTTCCATCAGGTCCACGCTCGTCGTGACATGGCACAGGACGCAGGACTGGGTGGGGATCGCGTACCGGCCGATCACTCCGTCGAGCAGCTCCAGCAGGTCCCGTACCGCCTTCGGGCTGTCCGTCGCCGGATTGATGCCGATCACCGCGTCGCCCGACCCCAGCAGCAGCCCGTCGAGCAGCGCCGCCGCCACTCCCGCCGGGTCGTCGGTCGGATGGTTCGGCTGCAGACGCGTCGCGAGCCGCCCAGGCAGCCCGATCGTCGAGCGGAAGGCGGTGACCACCCGCACCTTCCGGGCCACGGCCACCAGGTCCGCGTTCCCCATCAGCTTGGACACCGCCGCGACCATCTCCGGTGTCAGCCCCGGGGCCAGCTCCGTCAGGTCCTGGCCGTCCACCGCGAGCAGCCACTCCCGCAGCTCTCCGACCGTCAGCCCGGCCACCGGCGCGAAGGCGGCCGCGTCATGCGTGTCGAGGATCAGCCGGGTCACGTCGTCGCTCTCGTACGGGATCACCGGCTCGGTCAGGAAGGTCGCGAGCGGCACCTCTGCGAGGGCCCAGCGCGCGGCCACCCGTTCCCGGGCGCTGCCGGCGGCGAGCCCGGCGAGACGGTCGCCGGAGCGCTCGGGACTCGCGGCGGAGAGCAGGCGCGCGAGGGAGTCGAAGCGGTGGCGCTCGCCACCGAGGGTGGCCGTGTAGGTGCTCATGACGGCGACCGTACGAGGAGCGTGTTGCCGCCAGATTTCTAAAGGTCTGGTTGACAAACATTTAACGCCCCGACACCCTTGACCGACTCATTCGGGCTACAGAGTTCCGGTCCGGTACAGCAACGGACCACCAGGAGAGGGGCCACCCGATGGCAGTGGATGAGGGCGTCGCCCCGGCGACGAAGACGGACGGCGACGGAACGGTTCACCGGCTCAAGCCCAACGCGGTCGGCCTGCTCGGCGTGGTCTTCATGGCCGTCGCGACCGCCGCCCCGATCACGGCGATGACGGGCAATGTGCCCTTCATGGTGTCGTCCGGCAATGGCATCGGTGCCCCGGCGAGCTATCTCGTCGCAATGGTCGTCCTGGCAATCTTTTCCATCGGCTTCACCTCGATGGCGAAGCACATCACATCGACGGGCGCCTTCTACGGCTTCATCTCCTACGGCCTCGGACGCACCGCGGGCCTGGCGTCGGGCCTCCTCGCGACCTTCGCGTACTCCGTGTTCGAGCCCGCGCTGATCGGCATCTTCTCGACCTTCGCCACCGGAACCCTCAAGGACCAGACGGGACTCGACATCCCGTGGTGGGCCTTCGCGCTCCTGATGCTCGCCGTCAACGCGACGGGCACCTGGTTCGGCATCTCGGTCGCCGAGAAGCTCCTGGTGGTCCTGCTCGGCACCGAGGTGACGGTCCTCGCGGCGATGGCGATCTCGGTCGCCCTGCACGGCGGCGGCCCGCACGGCTTCACCTTCGGCCCGGTCAACCCCATCAACGCCTTCAAGGGCACGTCAGCCGGCCTCGGCCTCTTCTTCGCCTTCTGGTCCTGGGTCGGCTTCGAGTCGACGGCGATGTACGGCGAGGAGTCCCGCGACCCGAAGCGGATCATTCCCAAGGCCACGATGATCAGCGTCCTGGGCGTCGGCGTCTTCTACGTCTTCGTCTCCTGGATGGCCATCATCGGCAACGGCGAGACCGAGGCCGTCAAGGTCGCCTCGTCGGCGAACCCCCTCGCCCTGTTCTTCAACCCCACCGAGCACTACGTCGGCCACTGGGCGGTCGACCTCATGCAGTGGCTGATGATCACCGGCTCGCTCGCCTGCGGCATGGCCTTCCACAACTGCGCCGCCCGCTACATGTACGCGCTGGGCCGCGAGGGAGTCCTCCCCTCCCTGCAGAACACCATCGGCCGCACCCACCCCCGGCACGGCTCCCCGCACATCGCGGGCCTGGTGCAGACGGTGGTGAGCGCCGTACTGATCCTCGCGTTCTGGGCCACGAGCAAGGACCCGGCGAACGCCCTCTACGTCCTCCTCGCCATCCTCGGCACGATGGCGATCCTGATCGTGCAGGCGGTGTGCTCCTTCGCGGTCCTCGTCTACTTCCGCAGGAACCACCCCGAGAGCCGGCACTGGTTCAAGACGTTCACCGCCCCGCTCGTCGGCGGCATCGCGATGCTCGCAGTGGTGCTGCTCCTGGTGTCCAACATGAGCGTCGCGGCCGGCTCGGAGTCCGGCTCGCTGCTGCTGAAGGCGACGCCCTGGTTGGTGGCCCTGGTCGCGGCGACGGGCATCGGGTACGCGCAGTACCTCAAGCGCCGGTCGCCGGAGCGGTACGCGCTGCTCGGGCGGACGGTGCTGGAGGAGACCAAGGAGCGGTAGGAGCGGTAGAACCAGCCGGTCTCATGCCCCGCGCCCGCCGCCTGCCGAAGCAGGTG
>NZ_JBFBBE010000059.1:0-57387 GCF_040682555.1 Streptomyces sp. NPDC051172 | reverse complement strand
GCCGGACGGGCTGAGTTGGCTGAGGCCGATTCAGCCCCTCCGGCGTTTGAGGAGGGGGGCCGGGGACTGGCCCCCGGTACGGGACGGGTAGGGGCGGCGGGGGCGAGGAAAAGGCTCAGAAGCCCAGCTTGCGCAGCTGCCGAGGATCCCGCTGCCAGTCCTTGGCGACCTTCACATGGAGGTCCAGGAACACCGGAGTACCGAGCAGCGCCTCGATCTGCTTCCGGCTCTTGATGCCGACCTGCTTCAGCCGCTGGCCCTTCGGCCCGATGATGATCCCCTTCTGGCTCGGCCGCTCGATGTACACGAACGCATGGATGTCGAGCAGCGGCTTGTCGGCGGGCCGGCCCTCGCGCGGAAGCATCTCCTCCACCACCACCGCGATGGAGTGCGGCAGCTCGTCGCGCACACCCTCCAGGGCGGCCTCCCGGATCAGCTCCGCGATCATGACCTGCTCGGGCTCGTCGGTGAGATCACCCTCGGGGTACAGCGCAGGCCCCTCCGGCAGGAGCGGGACGATCAGGTCGGCCAGCAGGTCCACCTGCTTGTCGGCGACCGCCGACACGGGCACGATCTCCGCCCACTCGAACCCGAGCTCCTTGCCGAGCTGGTCGATGGCGATGAGCTGCTCCGCAAGGGTCTTGCTGTCCACGAGGTCGGTCTTCGTGACGATCGCGATCTTCGGCGTCTTCTTGATCGACGCCAGTTCCTTCGCGATGAAGCGGTCACCGGGGCCGAGCTTCTCGTTCGCCGGCAGGCAGAAGCCGATCACGTCGACCTCGGCCCAGGTGGTGCGCACGACGTCGTTCAGCCGCTCGCCCAGCAGCGTGCGCGGCTTGTGCAGGCCAGGGGTGTCGACCAGGATCAGCTGGGCGTCCTCCCGGTGCACGATCCCCCGTACCGTGTGCCGCGTCGTCTGCGGCTGGTCGGCGGTGATGGCCACCTTCTGGCCGACCAGAGCGTTCGTAAGGGTGGACTTGCCCGCGTTGGGGCGGCCCACGAAGCAGGCGAAGCCGGCGCGGTGGGGAGCCTCCGACGATTCAGACGGCTTGGATGACTGGCTGCGAACGCTCATGGCGCCCATTCTCCCTGATCCACAGAGCCCCGCCGCACAACAGAGCGACCACCGCTCACCCTGTGAGATTCAGGAAACCTCCACGCAACGAAACATCACGGAAACATGCCTGTGCAGAGCTGGAAACGCATGCCGGTGACCCTCTGACGAGCCCCCACCTCGATGGAGACGACGTGACGACCCTCGCCGCAGCGCACGCGGACACCGGCGACACCGCCTGGCTGCTCGCCGCCACCGCCCTCGTCCTGCTGATGACCCCGGGCCTCGCCCTCTTCTACGGCGGCATGGTCCGCACGAAGAGCGTCCTCAACATGCTGATGATGAGCTTCGTTTCGATCGCCCTGGTCACGGTGGTGTGGCTGGCCGCCGGCTACTCGCTGGCCTTCGGGGACGACATCGGCGGCGGGCTCATCGGCGGCCTGAGGCACGCCGGGATGGCGGGCCTCGGCCCCGGCAGCGTGCAGGGCACCGTGCCCACCCTGCTCTTCGCCACCTTCCAGCTCACCTTCGCGATCATCACCGCCGCGCTCATCAGCGGCGCCGTCGCGGACCGCGTGAAATTCGCGGCCTGGCTGGTCTTCGTCCCGGTCTGGGCGCTGCTCGTATACGTTCCCGTCACGCACTGGGTGTGGGGCCCCGGCGGCTGGATCGCGCACCGCCTCGGCGCTCTCGACTTCGCGGGCGGACTCCCGGTGGAAATCACCTCCGGGGCCTCCGGTCTGGCCCTGTGCCTCGTCCTCGGCCCCCGGCTGGGCTTCAAGAAGGACGCGATGCGTCCGCACAACCTGCCCATGGTGATGCTGGGCGCGGGCCTGCTCTGGTTCGGCTGGTTCGGCTTCAACGCGGGCTCGGCCCTCGGCGCGAACGGTCTCGCTGCCGCCGCTTTCCTCAACACCCTCGCCGCCGGCTGCACCGGCCTGCTCGGCTGGCTCTTCGTCGAGCAGAAGCGCGACGGGCATCCGACGACACTGGGCGCCGCGTCCGGTGCCGTCGCCGGTCTGGTCGCCATCACCCCGTCCTGCGGCTCGGTCTCCCTGCTCGGCGCCCTGGTCGTCGGCCTGGCCGCCGGCGTCGTCTGCTCGTACGCCGTGAGCTGGAAGTTCAAGCTCAACTACGACGACTCGCTCGACGTCGTCGGCGTCCACCTGGTCGGCGGCATCATCGGCACCCTCCTCATCGGCGTCTTCGCCGAGAAGGCCATGACAGGCGGCACCGAGGGCCTCCTCTACGGCGGCGGGCTCGGCCAGCTCGGCAAGCAACTGGTGGCCGTGGTCGTCGTGGCCGCGTACGCCTTCCTCGTGACGTACGGCGTCGGCAAGCTGATCGACAAGGCGATGGGCTTCCGGGCGAGCGAGGACCAGGAGCACCGGGGCCTGGACCTTACGGTGCACGCCGAGACCGCATACGATCACGGCGTCCTGGGTCACGGCGCCCCGGTCTCGTCCTCCGTCCCCTCCGCCACGCAGAAGGTAAAGAGCCAGGCATGAAGCTCATCACCGCGATCGTCAAGCCCTACCGCCTCGACGAGGTGAAGACGGCCCTCCAGGAGCTGGGCGTGCACGGTCTGACCGTGACCGAGGCGAGCGGGTACGGCCGGCAGCGCGGCCACACCGAGGTGTACCGCGGCGCCGAGTACCAGGTCGACCTCGTCCCCAAGGTCCGTATCGAGGTCGTCGTCGGGGACGCCGAGTCGGACGCCGTGATCGACGCGATCGTCAAGGCCGCACAGACGGGGAAGATCGGAGACGGGAAGGTGTGGGCGCTGCCGGTCGAGACGGTCGTACGGGTACGGACGGGAGAGCGCGGCCCGGACGCGCTCTGAAACCCCTTGTCCCCCGGGCCGCGTGACGGAGCTCACCTCCTCGCCGCGGCCCGCTCCCGTCGCACGCCCCGCGCCGCGGCGGCGACCGCTTCGAGCGCCGCGCCACGACCACGGACGCCCCTTGCCCTGCGTGCCCTGATCCCCAGCGCGACCCCCACCACCAGCGCCGCCGACAGCACCAGCGCCGCCGCCCACGGCAGCGCGAAGAAAGACGCGCTCGCCGACTCCCGGGTGTCCTGGGCGCTGGCCGTCAACGTGATGTCTCCCCAGTCCATCTGGGGCGCGCCGCGCCATGGCTCGGTGAGGTGGACGCGCTGTCCGGGCAGCAGTTCGGAGGGGATGCGGGACAGGTTGCGGGCCAGGAGCGTACGGCCGAACAGGCCCTCCGCGCGCAGTTCCACCTTCGGTACGAGGGTGACGTTTCCGGTGTTGTGCAGGGTGTACGAGATCGTCGCCGTGCTGTCGCCGAGGCCGGGGACGAGCGGCTGGTGGTGGACGACGTGGACGTTCTCCACGGCGATCGCGGGGAGGGCCGGGCCGCCGACGCGCAGGTAGACGCGGGCGGCGACCGCCCGCTGCACACCGAGTGCGAGGGAGCCGTCGCCCTTGTCGATCTGTTCGTCGAGAGCCACGAGCGCACCCGGGTGGTCGCCCGGTTCGGCGCCCTCGGGCACGTGCAGCGTGAAGGGGACGGTGACCTCGCCGTGTGCGGGGACGGTCACGCGTGACTTCGCGGGCTTCGCCCAGGCGCCGACGCCCCGCTGCTTCTCCCGCACCGTCCTGACGGCGAAACCGCCGTCGCGGGGGGTGTTGTAGGCGTCGGCGGCGTACAGCCGGAAGCTCAGCGGCTGCCCGGTCCTGTTCGCCACGACCACCTTGTCCTCGATGGTCGTCCCGGGATCGGCGGAGAGGTAGAAGTACGGGCGGGCGGCCACTTTCGAGGCGGCCGGGTAGACGGACCAGCTGCCGTTGTCGGCGGCGTGGGCGGGTGCAGGCGCGGCGAAGAGGGCCAGGAAGAGGCCCAGGAGGAGGACGTACGGCTTGCGCATGGGTGCGGACCCCCACGGACTTCGACGGACTTCGACGGACTTCGGCGGGACGAGCGGAACGGGCGGGTGCGGACGCCCGTACGGTCAGCTGAGCGTCAGGGTGAGCACGCCCGAGTACGAGCCGGGGGGCGTGAACGCCGGTACGTCCAGCGAGAGCCCCGCGTTCGCCGTGAACTCGCCGCCGGTCAGCGTGCCGTTGGGGGTGGACGCCAGGGTCGCTCCCGAACTGCCCACCGTGCCCGCGGAACCGGCCTGGCAGGTGCTCGGGCTGCCCGCCTTGGTGGCGCAGGCAGGGGTCCAGCTCAGCTTCCCGGCATCGATCTTGGCGCCCGGACCGGTGAAGTCGGTGACCTTGCCGGTGAGGGACCAGCCCGCGGGTCCGCCGCGGAAGTCCTTCACGGTGACGGCGTTCAGGGCGCCGGTGGAGGCACCGCCCTTGCCGAAGTCGACCGCCGACAGGGCGACGGAGTCCCCGGCCTGGGACATGGACAGCGTGCCCGCCTTCACCGTGGTGGTGACCTTCTGGCTGCCGGCGGGAACCGGGGTGGTGTCGTTCACGACGTAGGCCGCGGGACCCGCCCCTTTGCCGGCGCTCCACGCACTTCCCTCGTACGCCACGATCCCCGTCGTCGTCTTGTCGTTGACGACGAGGGAGCCGCTGAAGGAGCCGTCGGCGGAGGCGGTGACCGTCGCCTTGTCCGCGGTCTGGGTGTCCCCGGAGCGCCCGGCGAGGGTGACGGTCGCGCCCGGCGTGAAGTTGCTGCCGTGGACGATGACACCGGCACCGGCGTTCCCGGAGGCCGAACCGAGCGAGATGGCACGGTTGTTGACCGGCGTGGCGTCCGTCGCCGTGGCGGTCTCGGAGACCGGGGCGGGCGGGTTGGTCACCGTGCACGGGGTGTCCAGCTCGAGTATGTAGCTGGTGTGGATGTTGTAGTCGCCGGGCGAGAGCGTGATCGAACCGGCCGCGGTGACCTTGAAGGTGCCGGTCATGGAGAACGACGGGAAGGCGCCGTTGCCCGGCACCGGATCGTTCTTCTTGGGCCCGGCGACCGTCACGTCGCCCGTCTGCGCACCGCCGAGAGTGACCTTGCCCGTCGGCGTCATGATGTCGGCCGGCAGTGCGATGGCGGTGGGGTTGCTGGCGGCGGGCTTGACGACCGTATAGGTCACGGTGACGGTGTCGCCGACCTTCGGACTGGGGTTGTCCACCGCGATACTCGCGGTCGTCGTACCGTCGATCGGCGGGATGCCCGCGACCGCGGGCGGGATGCAGTGCGTGGCGAAGTCCACGTTGGTGGCGGCACCGGCCGGACAGGCCAGTGCGCCACCCGCGGTGACCGCGAGCGCGGTCCCGCCGAGCAGCGACGCCCAACGGCGTCTTCGGGTTGTCGAACCCATGGGAGTGCCCCCTTCTCTGCTGCGCTCACTGGGGGCATTGATGTGGGGAATGAGTGAGAAGTCAATGGAGAAGTCGAAATGAACCGATGGCCCGTCAGTTCCCGTGCTTCTGCCGGGAACTGACGGGCCATCGGTGGTGACTCAGTCGAACACGAACGGTCCCGGCGACTGCGGGCCGGTCGCGGTGCAGGTGATGGTGATGCCGAAGACGGTCATCTGCAGCGAGCCGCCGTAGGCCTCCAGGCTGTCGCCGGAGGCGACGGTGCCGGAGAGCGGGCCGACGGTGACGGGGTCGCCGGTGGCCATCGCCGGGTTCTTGGTGCCGGTGAAGGCGGTGGTGCCGCCGCTCGCGTCGACCAGGGTGAGCGTGGAGGAGATCGAGTCCTGGGACAGGGCGATCGGCGCGGTGATGGCGGACGTGACGGTGACGGTGGCCGCCGTGCCGTCCTGGGTGGCCGTGAGCGTGGCCTGTCCGCCGCCGAAGCTTCCGCAGTCGGCGGTGATCGTCGCCGACTGCGGGGTGACGGCGAGGGCGCTGGGCGCGAACGCGAGCGAGGCGGCCGCGAGGGCACCCACCGCCACTGCCGCACCTGTGGTTATCCGTTTGGCTCTCATGGGGATCCGGCTCCCTTCCCGAAGCTGGGAACTGCCATGTGGGGATGGATGGGAGAGGTCCGGACGGACAGCCGGCAGGCGCGGTGCGGGGCGCCGGGTGGGGGGTGGGGGGTGGAGTGAATCTGACGGTCCGTCGGAACTACCGGCTCCATTGATGCCCGTGAGGTGAAGGAACGGCAAGGGTGAATTCCGGACGGCTCTGAAGCGGCCGGTTTTCAGCCTGCGGTGACCGTGGTCCGTACCGTTCCGTCGGGCCCGGCCACGAGCACCGGTGTGTCCGCCCCGCCCAGATCCCGTACGGCGGCCAGGTCCTGAGCCGAAGCCGACTCGACGTCCGTCACCACGGCCGCCGCCTCCAGGGACTTCGCCCCGGACGCCACCGCCATGGCCACCGCCGTCTGCAGCGCACTCAGCTTCAACGAGGCCAGGTCGACGGTCCCGGCGACATACGTACGGCCCGTCTCGTCCCGTACGGCAGCCCCCTCGGGCACACCGTTGCGGGCCCGTGCGGAACGGGCCAGGGTGACGATCTTGCGGTCCTCGGGGTCAAGCGCGTTGCTGTCGGTCATGAGCCGAGCATACGTAGCGGCACCGGCCCTATCCGGCCATGGGGTGCAGCGCGCTCAGGGCCGGTCCAGGCGGAGCCGCTCGGCACGCGGCAGTCCGGCCACCACCAGGTCGTAGGAGTCCTCGATGAGCTCACGGACGAGCCGGTCGGGGAGGGCGCCGTCGACCGTGACGGTGTTCCAGTGGCGCTTGTTCATGTGGTAGCCGGGGATGATCAGGCCCTCGTACTCGCTGCGCAGCCGGATCGCGTCCTCCGGGTCGCACTTGAGGTTGACCGTGAGGGGGCGGGCGTCCAGCCAGCTCAGGGCGAACATCTTGCCCAGCACCTTGAAGACCGAGATGTCCGGGGCGAAGGGGAAGTCCTCCACCGCCGCGTTGAAGGACAGGCAGAAGCCGCGCAGTTCCTCGGGCTTCACTCCTCTTTCGCCTCCTCCTTGGACGGGTCCGCCGGATCCACGGGCTCCACGAGCACCGTCACGATCTTGTTCCGGCGGCCGGCGGCGGCCTCCGCGGTCAGCCGGAGCTCGCGCCCGTCGGGCACCTCCACGATCGCCGACGCCCCGGCGATGGGCACCCGGCCCAGCGCCTTCGCGAGCAGTCCGCCGACGGTCTCCACGTCCTCGTCGTCGTACTCGTCGAGCCCGTACAGCTCGCCGAGGTCGGTGATGTCGAGGCGGGCGGTGACCCGGTAGCGGTCCTCGCCGAGGTCCTCGACCGGCGGCAGCTCACGGTCGTACTCGTCGGTGATCTCGCCGACGATCTCCTCGAGGATGTCCTCGATGGTGACGATGCCGGCCGTGCCGCCGTACTCGTCGATGACGACGGCGACATGGTTGCGGTCCTGCTGCATCTCGCGCAGCAGATCGCCGGCGTTCTTGGTGTCGGGCACGAAGGCGGCGGGCCGCATGGCCGTCGACACCAGCTCGCTCTCGGCGTCCCGGCTGATGTGCGTCTTGCGGGCCAGGTCCTTCAGATACACGATGCCGACGATGTCGTCCTCGCTCTCCCCGGTGACCGGGATGCGCGAGAAACCCGAGCGCAGCGCGAGGGTCAGGGCCTGGCGGATCGTCTTGTAGCGCTCGATGACGACCAGGTCGGTCCGCGGGACCATGACCTCCCTCACGAGGGTGTCGCCCAGCTCGAAGACCGAGTGCACCATGCGGCGCTCCTCGTCCTCGATCAGCGACTCCGCCTCGGCGAGGTCGACCAGCGCCCGCAGCTCCGCCTCGGAGGCGAACGGGCCGCGGCGGAAGCCCTTGCCGGGGGTCAGCGCATTGCCGATGAGGATGAGCAGGGACGGGATCGGCCCCATGATCCGCGCGAGCGGCAGCAGCACGTACGCCGCGGCCGTCGCCGTGTTCAGCGGATGCTGCCGGCCGATGGTGCGCGGCGAGACACCGACGGCGACGTACGACACCAGGACCATCACGCCGATCGCGGCCAGCAGGGCGCGGGTGGTGCCGGAGAACTGCTGGAGGCAGGCGTACGTCACCAGGGCCGCGGCCGCCATCTCGCAGGCGACGCGGACCAGCAGCGCCACGTTGAGATAGCGGGTCGGGTCGGCGGCGACCTGGGCGAGCTTCGCGCTGCCGCGCCGGCCGGAGCGTACGGCCTCCTCGGCGCGGAAGCTGGAGACGCGCGCGAGGCCCGCCTCCGCACAGGCGGCGAGCCAGGCGACGACGACCAGGGCGATCGCGCCCGCGACGATCTGGGGACTCATGAGACGGTCGGGGCCGGGGACGGACCGGTCAGGCCCTTCTCCGCGCGCCAGCCGTCCACGATGGCCGCCTGCAGACCGAACATCTCGGCCTTCTCGTCGGGCTCCTCGTGGTCGTACCCGAGGAGATGCAGCACCCCGTGGACGGTGAGGAGCTGGAGCTCCTCGTCCATGGAGTGCTGGGTGGGCGCTTCCTCGCCCTGCTTCTTGGCGACCTCCGGGCAGAGCACGATGTCGCCGAGGAGGCCCTGCGGGGGCTCGTCGTCGTCCTTCGACGGCGGCCGCAGCTCGTCCATCGGGAAGGACATGACGTCCGTCGGCCCCGGCAGGTCCATCCACTGGATGTGCAACTGCTCCATGGCGTCGGCGTCCACGACGATCACCGAGAGCTCGGAGAGCGGGTGGATGCGCATCCGCGCGAGTGCGTAGCGGGCGATGTCGAGGATCGCCTGCTCGTCGACCTCGGTTCCGGACTCGTTGTTGACGTCGATCGACATGGTGCTGCTCGGTCTACTTCCCCTTGTGCCCGGACTGCCTGCCCCGGCCGCCCTTGTGGGTGCCGTTCTCGGTGCCGTGCTTGCTGTCGTACTTCTCGTACGCGTCGACGATACGGCCGACGAGCTTGTGCCGTACGACATCGTGGGACGTGAGGCGCGAGAAGTGGACGTCGTCCAGGCCCTCGAGGATCTCCTGCACCTGACGCAGGCCCGACTTGGTGCCGGTCGGCAGGTCGACCTGCGTCACGTCACCGGTGATCACGATCTTCGAGTCGAAGCCGAGGCGGGTGAGGAACATCTTCATCTGCTCGGGCGAGGTGTTCTGGGCCTCGTCCAGGATGATGAAGGCGTCGTTCAACGTGCGGCCTCGCATGTAGGCGAGCGGCGCGACCTCGATCGTGCCCGCGGCCATCAGCCTGGGGATCGAGTCCGGGTCGAGCATGTCGTGCAGCGCGTCGTACAGCGGGCGCAGATACGGGTCGATCTTCTCGTAGAGCGTGCCGGGCAGGAAGCCCAGCCGCTCGCCCGCCTCGACCGCGGGCCGGGTCAGGATGATGCGGTTGACCTGCTTGGACTGCAGGGCCTGCACCGCCTTGGCCATGGCCAGGTACGTCTTGCCGGTGCCGGCGGGGCCGATGCCGAAGACGATCGTGTGCTTGTCGATCGCGTCGACGTACCGCTTCTGGTTGAGGGTCTTGGGGCGGATCGTGCGGCCGCGCGAGGAGAGGATGTTCTGGGTGAGGACCTCGGCCGGGGTCTCCTGGCCTTCGCTCTCCCCGTTCTCACTCGCTCTGAGCATGGCGATCGAGCGTTCCACTGCGTCCTCCGTCATCGGTTGCCCGGTGCGGAGCACCAGCATCATCTCGTCGAACAGGCGCTGGATCAGAGCGACTTCCGCGGGGTCGCCGACCGCGCTGATCTCATTGCCCCGGACATGTATGTCGGCCGCCGGGAAGGCCTTCTCGATCACGCGCAGAAGGGAGTCGCCGGACCCCAGAACGGTCACCATGGGGTGTTGGGCGGGGACGGTGAACTCTGCTCTCGCCTGCCCCTGCGCGGGGGTGTGAGCTGTGGGTGTCTGAGTCATGGGCCGGCTCTGTAGGCCTTGCTCGTCCTCCTCGAAACGGCACGCCAGCCACTAGGGCTGCCTTGGCGGTTTCAAGGGTACGCCGGGGGACTGACAACGCCGTAGGTCTTTTTGGCAGGCGCCGTTTCACAGTGCTTGCGGTGCTCAGGCCGACCTGAACCCGATCGTCGGCACGGCCCTGCGCCGCGGCCACGGTCTCGCGGCCTCCCCCTGGGGGATCAGGCGCTCCAGGAACGCATACCGCCGCAGCGCCGCCGGGTCCTGCCCCTCCACCGACTGCACCCTCCGCCACCAGGCCGCGATCTCCGACCATCCCGGTGCCGACAACGAGCCCCCGAACTCCTGGACGGACAGCGCGGCCGTCAGCCCCGCGAAGGCCAGCCGGTCGGCCAGGGGCCAGTCCGCCAGCGTGCCGGTGACGAAGCCCGCGACGAACACGTCGCCCGCGCCGGTCGGGTCCAGGGCCTCCACGGCGATCGCGGGCACCTCGGCCGTCTCTCCGGTACACCGGTCGACGGCGTACGCGCCCTCCGCACCGAGGGTGACCACCGCGAGCGGAACGTGCTCGGTGAGGGCGTGTGCGGCGGCGCGCGGGGAGGTCGCGCCGGTGTACCGCATGGCCTCCTCCGCGTTCGGCAGGAAGGCCTCGCAGTGTTCGAGGTCGGTCAGGCCCGCCAGGTCCCAGGCGCCGGTCTCGTCCCAGCCGACGTCGGCGAAGATACGGGTGCCGTGGTGCGCGGCCTGGGCGATCCAGGGGGCGCGCCTGCCCGGGGTGAGGGAGGCGACGGCGGCACGCGCGCGGGGCGCGCGGTCGGGGGCGCCCCCCAGGTTGAACACGGTCTCGGGGGGTGGCTCGTGGCCGTGGGAGACCATCGTGCGCTCGCCCTCGTACGCCATGGACACGGTGACCGAGGAGTGCCAGCCGGGGATCTTGCGCGAGGTGGAGAGGTCGATGCCCTCGCCCTGCTCCAGGGCGTCCCAGCAGTACTCCCCGTAGTGGTCGTCGCCGAAGGCCGCCGCGAGGGAGGTCCTCAGACCCAGGCGGGCCAGTGCGGTGGCCATGTTGGCGACGCCACCGGGGCTCGACCCCATCCCGCGTGCCCAGGACTCGGTGCCGCGCACCGGGGCGGAGTCGAGCCCGGTGAAGATGATGTCGAGGAAGACGGGACCGGTGAGATACACGTCCCAGGGGGGATCGTCCGGCACGCGCAGTACGGCCAGCGGGTCGACCTGTGCCTGGCACTCCGGTCCCGCTGTGATGGGTGCTGGTCCCTTCCCGTTGGACGCGCTCACGGTGCACTCCCTGACATGGTGCGGATCAGGCCAGTGTGCACCACCCCACCGGTCAGCGTCTTTCAGCCCGTCCGGCGTTTGAGGACGAGGCCGTCAGGCCGAAAGGGGGGTCCGGGGGCGCTACCAGCGAGGCACCGCGGGCGTCACCCACCCCGGCTCCGCGACCCGCATGGCAGCCGCGTCGTCCCGCTCGCGCAGCGAGCCGTCGTCGTCCAGCCACCGCTGGTGCAGGAACTGCAGCTTGGCACGGTCGAGCTCCACACCGAGCCCGGGCGCGTCGGAGACGGCGACCTTCCCACCGTCGAACGTCAGCCGCGCGCCGAGCACGTCCTCCGACTGCCACGGATAGTGCGAGTCGCAGGCATGGCGCAGATTCGGCACGGTGGCCGCGACATGCGTCATCGCGGCCAGACTGATCCCCAGATGGGTGTTGGAGTGCATGGACACCCCGACTCCGAACGTACGGCAGACGGCAGCCAGTTGCTGCGTGTTGCGCAGCCCGCCCCAGTAGTGGTGGTCCGACAGCACCACCTGGACGGCGTCCCGTGTGAACGCCTCCTTGATCTCGGCGAAGGTCGTCACGCACATGTTGGTGGCGAGC
Source organism: Streptomyces sp. NPDC051172 (assembly GCF_040682555.1). Taxonomy (NCBI): domain Bacteria; kingdom Bacillati; phylum Actinomycetota; class Actinomycetes; order Kitasatosporales; family Streptomycetaceae; genus Streptomyces; species Streptomyces sp. NPDC051172. Next base: position 45,663 of record NZ_JBFBBE010000059.1, on the reverse strand, counting down.
GGCACCCCGGTGGCGGCGGAGACCTCGGCCATGGCGGGGGTGCCGAGCGCCGGGTCCTCCAGGTATTCGAGGACGTCCCCGAGTTCCTCCGCCACCTTCAGCGAAGTCTCCACCGACCAGGCACCGTTGGGGTCAAGCCGCAGCGGGTGGCCGGGAAACGCCTCCGCGAGAGCCCGTACGGCGGCGATCTCCTCGTCCGGCGGGAAGACACCGCCCTTGAGCTTGAACGAGGTGAACCCGTACCGCTCCTTGAACAGCCGGGCCTGCTCCACCACCCCGGCCGGGTCGAGGGCGGCACCCCAGTCGTCCTTCTCGCAGGCCACGCCCTCCGGGTGGTCGGCCCACTTGTAGAACAGGTAGGCGCTGTACTCGACCGCGTCGCGCACCTTGCCGCCGAGCAGCGCGTGCACGGGCAGGCCGAGCGCCTTGCCGAGGGCGTCGAGACAGGCGACCTCGAAGCCGGAGACCACGGACAGCCGCAGCTTGTCGGCGGTCTGGACACCGCGCAGCCCGCCGACGTCGACCTGGTTCCGGACCCGCGCGGAGTCCACGGAGACCTCGTCCGCGATCACGAACAGGCCGTTCAGATCACTGACTTGACGGCCTTTCAGCTTCTCGGCGAAGGGCCGGGCGAGCTCCAGGTACTTGGTGTCGCCGTAGGTCTCGCCGACACCCGTGGTCCCGTCGGCCGTCACCACCTCCACGATCAGCCGCGGGGTGTACGGCTGGTGGACGCCCTGCGTGTTGAGGAGGGGCGGGTCGGCGACCAGGATCGGCGTCAGCCGTACGTCGGTGATGGTGAGGTTCACAGCGCGGCTCCTACGAGGTCGAGTCCGGTGGCGAGCAGGGCTTCGAGGTCGGCGAGGTCGCCGGCCGAGGGGTCGGTGAGCGGGGCGCGGACGGGGCCGACGGGGCGGCCGCGCAGCCGGGCCGCCGCCTTGACCAGCGACACGGCGTATCCCGGTACGCGGTCGCGGAGCTCGACCAGCGGGACGTAGAAGTCGCGCAGCAGCCGCTCTGTGACTTTGTTGTCACCGGCGTCACCATCGCGCAGGGCCGCGAAGAAGGCGTTCGCGATCTCGGGGGCGAAGGCGTGCACGGCGGAGGAGTAGGCGGGGACGCCGACGGCGGCGTAGGCACGGGCCTGGATCTCGGCGGTGGACGCGCCGTTGAAGAAGAGGAAGCCCTCGGGCGCGGCGAGGGTCAGGCGCTGGAGGCGGTCGAGGTCGCTGCGGCCGTCCTTGAGGCCGATGACGTTCGGGACGGCCGCGATGCGCCTCAGGGAAGCTGTCGTGTAGGCGACCTGGCCGCGCTGGTAGGCGATGAGCGGCAGCCGGGTGCGGGCGGCGATCTGCTCCAGCTGTGCGACGAGGCCTTCCTGCGGGGCGGCGACCAGGTAGTGCGGCAGGACGAGCAGCGCGTCGGCGCCGGCCTGCTCGGCGATACGGGCGAACCGGGCGGCCTGGGCCCAGCCGTACCCGGTCCCGGCGACCACGGGCAGTCGCCCGCCCGCCTCCTCGACGGCGATGGTCACGACCTGCCGATACTCGTCCTCGTCCAGCGAGAAGAACTCGCCGGTGCCGCAGGCGGGGCTGCATCCGACATGCGGCTCCGCCGCGTGGCGGCGCCCGGGCCGGTGGCGATCTGCGCGGCTACGTGGGCGCGGAAGCCCTCCGGGTCGAGCGAGCCGTCGTCGTGGAAGGACGTCAGCGGGAAGGAGAGCACTCCTGCCGCCATCCCGTCGTGCAGCCGTCGCGCAACCGTCTCCGCCTCACCGCTCACAATGTCTCCCCATGTAGATTTCATACATATATGGAGACAGAGCCTAGGTATGCGAACAGCAGCAGTCAACGGTCCGGTCCGGCACGGGCCGACTAACATCGCTCCATGTCGGACACAGGTGGTGGCGTGCGCGAGGTGAAGTCCGCCGCCCGGACGGTCGAACTGCTGGAGCTGCTCGCCGCCCGCGGCGACCGTCCGGCACGGCTGCAGGAGCTGGCGGACGAGCTGGGCGTCCCGCGCAGCTCGATGTACGCGCTGCTGCAGACCCTGATCAGCCGGGGCTGGGTGCGTACGGACGTCACCGGTTCGCTGTACGGCATCGGCATCCACGCCCTGCTCACCGGCACCGGCTACCTCGACTCCGACCCACGGGTGCGCGTCGTACGGCCGTATCTCGACGAGGCGTCCGAGGCGCTCGGCGAGACCATCCACATGGGCCGGCTCGACGGGCGGGACGTGGCGTATCTGGCGACGCGGGAGTCGCACGAGTATCTGCGGACCATCAGCCGCGTCGGCCGCAGGCTGCCCGCGCACGCGGGCGCGCTCGGCAAGGCGCTGCTGGCCGAGCGGGACGACGAGGAGCTGCCCGAGGGGCCGTACCAGGCGCTCACCCCGAACACGCACACCGGTCGGGAGTCACTGTCGGCGGATCTCGCGCGCGTCCGCACCCGCGGATACTCGGTCGACCGCGAGGAGGGCGTGGCCGGAATCGCCGGTTTCGGCTTCGCGCTGCGCTACGACGTCCCCGCGCAGGACGCGATCAGCTGCTCGGTGCCGGTGGCCCGGCTGACGCCGGAGCACGAGGAGCGGATCGTGGCGGTGATGCGGGAGATCCGCCTGAAGATCGAGGCGACGGCACCGGGTGCGGGAGGCTCGGCGCACTGGCGTTGAGCCGCCCGACCAGCCCATTTGGCGCGCTCGCCTACCCGGCCTCTCTCACACCAAACACAACGTGCGCCACATCACACCCCCCTCGCTTCTTTCCCGAACCGCGTGCTTGATACAAATTCTCCGCGCGTTCCTGTCCGTCGACGGTCGTCGCCCACCCCCTTCTTGAGCCGCTTCTTTCGCATGCCCTGGGAACGCCCGTGTTCGCGCCTCGCACCACCCCCTGGCCCCTCGTCGCCCTTTTCACGGCCGGGTACCTCGCTCCGTATCTGCTGCCGACGACCGTCGGACGGCTCGACTCGGGGCTTCCGCTCTCCGCGACCGAGGCGGGTGCCATCGGCAGTGCGCTGCTGCTGAGTTCGGCCGCGGCCGGCTTCCTGCTCGCCTCCCGCGTCGACCGGATCGGCCCACGCACCCTGGCCCGCATCGGTCTCGTGCTCGCGATCGTCGGCTACGGCGGCGCCGCGCTCACCCACTTCGTCCCGGCGGTCGTCGCGGGCGCGCTCGTCGGGGGTTTCGGCTCCGGTACGGCGACGACGGTCGCCGCCACCGGGATCGCCGCCCAGCCGGACCCGCACCGGACGACCACACTGGGCCTGCTCGGTGTCTCCGCACTCGCGGGCGCCCTGTATCTGGCGATCCCCCTCCTCGGAGCGGGCCACGGACAACCCCTCGCCGCGATCGCGCTCACCGCGCTCGCCGTCTGGCCGCTCACCGGCCGGCTCCCGGTCCGTACGGCGGTCGCGCACAGCCCCCTCGGCGGCACCCGCCTGCCCCGGCCGCGTTCCGGTCTGGTCCTCGCCCTCGTCATGTTCTGCTGGTCGCTCGCGCAGAACGCGCTGTGGGGTGTCAGCGGCCGCATCGGCCTCGCCCAGGCGCACCTCGCGGAGGCCACTGTCGGCGCCGTCTTCGCGGTGGCGCTCGGCGCGGGGCTGCTGGGGGTCGTCGGCGCGGGGGCGGTCGGTCCGCGGTTCGGCCGGGCGCTGCCCATCGGGGCGGGAACGGCGCTGATCTCCGGCTGCATCGTGCTCAGCGCGTCCGCGACCGACCTGACGACCTTCGCGAGCGGTGAGATCGCCTGGAACGTGCTCTACCCGGTCGTCCTGTCGTACGTGATCGGCCTCGCGGCCTCCCTGGACCCACGCGGCCGCTGGGCGGTCCTCGTCGGCTCCGCGTCCTCCCTGGGAACGGCGGCGGGCCCACTGACCGGCAGCGTGCTGGCTGCGCAGGCGGGGTTCCCGGTGATGGGAGCGGTCCTGGCGGTGGGGCTGCTGGTGATCACGGTGCCGCTGACCGCGGTCGCGACTCTTTCAGCCCGCCTGGGGGCGCAGCCCCCGGCAGCGCCCAGGACAACCCCCGCACCGGACTTCACCACCGCCGCCTAGAACTCGTACGCCTCCACCTCGGACAGATACCGAGCCCGCCGCTCCTCGTCGTCCTCCAGGAAGGACGCGAGGAACGAGTTGCGGGCCAGTTCACGCAACCGTTCCTCGGTCAGGCCGAGCGCCGAACGCACCGCGTCGAAGTTGTCGCCGACATAGCCGCCGAAGTAGGCGGGGTCGTCGGAGTTGACCGTGCAGAGCAGGCCTGCGTCGAGCATCGCGGGCAGCGGGTGCTCGGCGAGGGTGTCGACCGTGCGCAGGCGGACGTTGGAGAGGGGGCACAGGGTCAGCGGGATGCGGTCGCGGACCAGCCGCTCGACCAGCTCGGGGGATTCCATGCACCGCAGCCCGTGGTCGACGCGCTCCACGCCGAGCACGTCCAGGGCCTCGGTGATGTACTCCGGCGGGCCCTCCTCCCCGGCGTGCGCCACCCGCCGCAGCCCCAGCGCGGCGGCGGCCTCGTACACCTCGCGGAACTTCACCGGCGGGTGCCCGACCTCGGCGGAGTCGAGGCCGACACCGGTGATCCGGTCCAGGTACGGCTTCGCGGCCTCCAGGGTCTGCAGTGCCGACGCGGCGGACTCGTCCCGCAGGAAGCACAGGATCAACCGGGTGGAGACGCCGTGCACCGACTCGCTGTGCTGCAGCGCCCGCCACAGCCCCTCCACGACCGTGCCCATGCCCACGCCCCGCGAGATGTGCGCCTGCGGGTCGAAGAAGATCTCCGCGTGCCGCACGCCCTGCGCGGCGGCGCGGGCGAGGTAGGCGTTCGCGAGGTCCTCGAAGTCCCGCTCGGTGCGCAGGACGGCCATGAGCTCGTAGTACAGGTTCAGGAAGGACTGGAGGTCCTCGAAGTCATAGGCCTTGCGGAGTTCGTCCTCGTCGGCGTACGGCAGCTCGACGCCGTTGCGGGCGGCCAACTCGAAGGCGAGCTCCGGCTCCAGGGTGCCTTCGATGTGCAGGTGCAGTTCAGCTTTGGGGAGGGGCATCAAAGCATCGTACGGGTGCCTTACCGGCGTTTCGGGACCGGCACTCGTAGAAGATCGTGCGCGACCGTCAGTTCACCCTCGAAGCCGGCGGCCCGCGTCTGCCGCTCGAACTCTCCCCCAGACTCCGTCCGGGAGGTGCCCTCAGGTTCGGTGTAGCGCTGGCTGAAGTGCGTGAGCACGAGGTGCCGTACGCCCGCGTCCCGTGCCACCGCCGCCGCCTGGCCCGCGGTCAGGTGGCCGTGCTCGACCGCGAGATCGGTGTCCTCGTCGAGGAACGTCGACTCGATGACGAGCATGTCGCAGCCCTCGGCGAGCGCGTACACCCCGTCGCACAGGCGGGTGTCCATGACGAACGCGAACCGCTGGCCGCGGCGCACCTCGCTGACGTCCTCCAGGGCCACGCCGTCGACGACGCCCTCGCGCTGGATACGACCGACGTCCGGGCCCTTGATGCCGTGCGCGGCGAGACGCTCGGGGAGCATCCGGCGTCCGTCGGGTTCGGTCAGCCGGTAGCCGTAGGACTCGACCGGGTGCGAGAGCCTGCGCGCTTCGAGGGTGTACGAGGGCGTGACGGCCAGGGTTCCGTCCGTGTCGATCGGGGCCTCGGTGAGGTCGACCGTCTCTCGGTAGGCGGTGGCGTAGCGCAGGCGGTTGAAGAAGCGCTGACCGGAGCGCGGGTAGTGCGCGGTGATCTCGTGCGGGACCCTGTCGAGGTTGATGCGCTGGATGACGCCCGCGAGGCCCAGACAGTGGTCGCCGTGGAAGTGGGTGACGCAGATCCGGTTGAGGTCGTGCGCGGCGGCCCCGGCACGCAGCATCTGGCGCTGGGTGCCCTCGCCGGGGTCGAAGAGGATGCCCTCGCCGTCCCAGCGCAGCAGATAGCCGTTGTGGTTGCGGTGCCGGGTGGGGACCTGGCTGGCGGTGCCGAGGACCACCAGTTCACGTACGGACACGGTCGGTTATCCGGGGGGCCACTGCAGGCCGCGGCCACCGAGTACGTGCGCATGGGCGTGCCAGACGGTCTGGCCGGCGCCGACGCCCGTGTTGAAGACGACGCGGTAGCTCTCCAGCTTTTCCTCGTCTGCGACCGACTGGGCCTCGCGCAGGACGTCCGCGGCGAGCACCGGTTCGGCGGCGGCGAGCTCGGCCGCGTTCTTGTAGTGCGCCTTCGGGATCACCAGGACATGGGTGGGCGCCTGGGGGTTGATGTCCCGGAAGGCGACGGTGGTCTCCGTCTCGCGGACGATCGTCGCCGGCACATGCCCCGCGACGATCTTGCAGAACAGGCAGTCGTCCTGCGGCTCCCCTGCCATGTGGTCTCCTCAAGCCGGTTGATCGATCACACTGATCGAGTACGGGGGCATCGTATCCAGGGACGTCAGTCCAGGGTCGGGGGTGTCTTGGCGGGGGTCTCCTCCAGGGCGGCCAGTGCGATGCGGATCGCCTCGTCCAGCTGGACGTCCCGTCCCGCCGCGTGGTCCTGCGGCCGCTGGACCACTTCCACGTCCGGGTCCACACCACGGTTCTCGACGTCCCAGCCGTAACCCTCCAGCCAGAAGGCGTACTTGGGCTGGGTGGTCAGCGTTTCGTCGACGAGCCGGTAGCGGCTGTCGATGCCTATGACACCGCCCCAGGTGCGGGTGCCGATCAGCGGGCCGATACCGAGGGCTTTGATGGCGGCGCCGATGATGTCACCGTCGGAGCCGGTGAACTCGTTGACGAGCGCGACGACGGGACCGCGTGGCGCGTCCTCCGGGTAGCTGGACGGCCGCAGGCCGCGCGGCCGGTCCCAGCCGACGATCCGCCGTGCCAGCTTCTCGACGACCAGCTGCGAGGTGTGCCCGCCCCGGTTCTCGCGCACGTCCACGACGAGGCCTTCCCGGGCCACCTCCACCCGCAGGTCGCGGTGGATCTGCGCCCAGCCGGGCGCCTGCATGTCGGGCACATGGAGATAGCCCAGGCGGCCCTCGGACCGCTCGTGGACGTAGGCACGCCGGCCGGCGACCCAGGCGTGGTAGCGCAGGGGTTCCTCGTCGGCCACGGGCACGACGACCGGGTGGCGCAGTTCGCCGCCGCCGGACGGCGAGACGGTCAGCTCGATCGGTTTGCCCGCCGTGCCGACGAGCAGCGGGCCGGGGCCGGTCACCGGGTCGACCGGCTGCCCGCCGATCGCGACGATCGCGTCTCCCGCACGCACCGCGACACCCGGTGCGGCCAGCGGGGAGCGGGCGTCGGGGTCGGAGGTCTCCGAGGGCAGGATCCGGTCGATGCGCCAACTGCCGTCCTCGTGCCGGGAGATGTCCGCCCCGAGCAGGCCCTGTCTGACCCCGCCGCCGACCCGGCCGACGTGCCCGACGACGTAGGAGTGCGAGGTGCCCAGTTCGCCGTGGACCTCCCACAGCAGGTCCATCAGGTCGTCGTGGGTGGCCACGCCCTCCAGCAACGGGCGGTAGCGGTCGAGGGCGGCGGCCCAGTCGACACCCCCCATGTCCGGGCGCCAGAAGTTGTCCCGCATGAGGCGGCCGTTCTCCTCGTACATCTGCCGCCACTCGGCCGCCGGGTCGAGGATCTGCCGTACCCGGGACAGGTCGACCGTGATGTTCGAGTCGCCGTCGTCGTTCGGGGCGCGCCGGTCGCTGGGGACGACCTTCAGTCTGCCGTCGGTCCACAGCAGGACCCGCTTGCCGTCACCGCTGACCGCGAAGTGGTCGGTGTCGGCGGCGAGGTGTTCGAGGCGCCGCTGGGTGAGGTCGTACCGCTCCAGGTCGCTGCCGGGGTCCGAGGCGTCAGGTGTGGCCCTGGAAGTCCCGAGGGTGCCCTGCACCGGATGACGCAGCCACAGCACACCGTCCTTCGCCGCGCGCAGGGTGGTGTAGCGGGCCGCCTCGACCGGAAAGGGCACGATGCGGTCGGCGAGCCCTTCGAGGTCGATGCGGGTGGCCGAGGCGCCCTCGCTGTCCGGGGTCTCGTCCTTGTCCGGGGTCTCGAAGGGGCGGCCGTGGCGCTGCGGGCCGAACGGCGAGGGAGTCGTGGCGGCGAGCGTGATCAGGTGCGGACGGGCGCCTGCGATGAAGGCCAGATCGAAGACGTGCTCGTCGTAGACGGGGTCGAAGGAGCGGGTGGAGAGGAAGGCGAGGTACTTGCCGTCGAGGGTGAACGCCGGCGCGTAGTCCCGGAAGCGCAGGGGCGTCGCCTCGGTCACCGACAGGTCGGCCGTGTTGGCGAGCTTCAGGTGGCGCAGCGGCCGCGGACCGGGGTGCGACCAGACGAGCCAGGCCGAGTCGGGCGAGAACACCAGCCCGGACACATCGCCGTCCGCGCTGCGGTCGACCTCGCGCACCTCGCCCGTCTCCCGCTCGACGAGCAGGACACGTCCGTCGTGCGCGGCGACCGCGGCCTTGCTGCCGTCGGGTGCCATGGCCAGGCCCAGGACCCGCCCCAGCAGGCCGGCGGCGAGCCGGCGCGGGGTGCTGCCGGGCACCAGGCCGGTGGCGGGCGCGAACTCCAGGGCGTCCTCGCCCTCGGCGTCCGTCACCCACACCGCCCACTCCTCGCCCTCGACGCGGAAGGAGCGCGGCAACCGGGCCCGTATGCCCGGTTCGGCGGCGAGCGCGCGGGCCGGACCGGACCGATGGGTGACCCAGTGGACGGCACCGCGCACTCCGACCGCGCTGCCGCGGCCGGTGTGGTCGGGGCTCGCGTCCCCGAACCATCTGGCGACGTTGAGCGGGCGCGGCTGCAGGTCGGTGCGCGGCCCGCCGAGCCTGATGTCCAGGCGGCGCGGTTCGGCGCCGTCGAGGTCGTCGAGCAGCCACAGCTCACCGCCGGCGCAGTAGGCGACGCGGGTGCCGTCGCCGGCGGCTTGCCGGGCGTAGAAGCCGTCGAGAGGCGTGTGCCGGCGCAGATCGGATCCGTCGGCGAGGGAGGAGTACAGCGCGCCGGTGCCCTCGTGGTCGGACAGGAACGCGATCCGCTCCCCCACCCACACCGGATGCTCGATGTTCCCGTCCAACTCCTCGTGCAGCCGTACGAAGTCCCCGTCGCTCGCGCGGTCGATCCACAGCTTGCCCGCGGTGCCGCCTCGATACCGCTTCCACCAGGCCGCCTCGCGTCCCATGGGCGCGGACAGGAGCACCACGTGGGGTCCGTGGGCCACGGCGCCCACCGGCCCGTAGGGCAGGGTGGTGGCAGGTCCGCCGTCGAGCGGGACGGCGTGCGCCCAGGTGCGGCGCAGGGTCGCCTGGCCCTGGGCGCTGATCACCAGGACCCGTCCGTCCGGGGTCCAGCCGCCCACCCGGCTGCCCCAACTGCCCCAGTGCGTAAGGCGTCTGGCACGCCCGCCGCCCACCGGCGCGACATGTACCTCGGGTGCGCCGTCGCGGGTGGAGGTCCACGCGACGGTCATGCCGTCGGGCGAGATGCGCGGCTGCGTCACCGGCACGTTGTCGGCGCTGACCCGCCACGCCCAGCCGCCGTCGAGGGGTGCCAGCCAGACGTCGTCCTCGGCGGTGAACGCCACCAACTCCCCATGCACATGCGGGAATCGGAGGTACGCGGAGGTGGCAGCAGATGGCGGCTGAGTCACCCGATCACCTTAGGCAGGAGCGGTACCGGCAGCCAGAGCTTTCGATCACTTGCCCTCGACGGGCCAGCACTTCGGATCGCCCTTGCACCAGATGGTCCTGGTGACCGTCACGGTGACGGTGGCGCCGGGCTGACCGCCGTTCCCGTTGGAGGGGTTGTTGACGATGGGCGACGGTGTCGCGTTGCAGTTGCCGAGCCCCGTCACATGGAACCACTGTTTGCCGCCCACCTTGGCGGTGAGGTCGCCGCGCACGCAGGCGCCGTCGACGGCGCGGGTGACCCTGCCGGTGACGGTGATGTCCCGTCGGTCCTTGGTCTGCCCCTGGCAGTCGACGTTGGCGACGGTGGTCTCGCTCGCCGAGGGCGCCGTCCGCGTGGAGACCTTGTTGTTGCCGTAGTTGGCGGTGCAGCTGAGCCACTGCACGTCGACGTGCTGCCGCTTCAGCTCCCTGGTCGCGGTCTGGTCGGTCGTGTACGCCACGGCCGCCGAGTTCAGCCCGCCCGGATCACAGGCCACGGCTCCGCCGACGCCCAGGACGGCAAGTCCCACCGCGGCCGCCGCCCGCCGTCCCCGCGGCCGCCGCCAAATCCGCCTCAATGCCCCCATGGAGGGCAGCCTGCCACCGAGTGCCGTCCGGCGGTAGAGCGCATACGGTCACGAAAGCGCCCGCGCGCCCTGCCGGTTCAGCCGCGCAGCAGCAGCCACTCCTGCAACTCCACCAGGTTCCCCTCGGGGTCCTTGAGATGGGCCACCCGCATGCGGTCCGTCATGGGGGCCGGGCCGTGCACAAGGACGGCGCCCCGGGTGGCGATCTCCTCGCAGTAGGTGTCGAGGTCGTCGACGCGCAGCACCACCAGGGAGCGGTGGCCGGTTGCCGTGTCGCCCAGTTCGTCCAGGACCTCGGCCATCATCGAACGGTCCTGGAGGGCGATGCCCGCCGAGCCGGTGGCCGGGCTGAACTTCTCGTACGGGCCCGTGGTCGCCCCGGACTGCGGCTTCAGGCCGAGGACCTCGGCGTAGAAGCGGTAGCAGGCGGCGAAGTCGCTGACGAGGAGGCGGACTTGGGCGAGTTCCATGGTGTTCCCCCGTGATCGTTCAGGACCAGCGGCCGGTGCGGCCCAGGAGCAGGGCGGTCGCCGCGGTGCCGGCGGTCGATGTACGCAGCACGCTACGCCCGAGCCGGTACGCCTTCGCACCCGCCTCCTCGAAGAGCGCCAACTCCTGCTCGGAGACGCCCCCTTCGGGGCCCACGACCAGCACGATCTCGCCCGAGGCGGGAAGCTCGGCGGTCGCCAGCGGCTCGCTGCCGTAGTCGCGGTCCTCGTGCAGTACGGCCGCGAAGTCGGCTTTGGCGAGAAGTGCGGCAACCTGCTTGGTCGTCGCCGCGTCCGCGACCTCCGGGAAGCGCAGCCGGCGGGACTGCTTGCCGGCCTCGCGGGCGGTGGCCCGCCACTTGGCGAGGGCCTTCAGTCCCCGCTCGCCCTTCCACTGGGTGATGCAGCGGGCCGCCGACCAGGGCACGATCGCGTCGACGCCGGTCTCGGTCATCGTCTCGACGGCCAGCTCGCCACGGTCCCCCTTGGGAAGGGCCTGGACGACGGTGATACGGGGGCTGGGCTCGGGCTCGACCGGGAACTCGACGGGCTCTACGAACAGCCGGTCCTTGCCCTCCGTCCGCACGACCGCACCGGCGGCGCCGCGGCCCAGACCGTCCGTCAGCACCACGTCCTCGCCGGGCTGCAGCCGCCGTACGGACACCGCGTGCCGTCCCTCGGGGCCGTCCAGTTCGACGATCGAGCCGGGCCCCACGCCCGCCAGCGACTCGACGACGAACACCGGCGCGGTCATCGCAGGTCCCCCTTGCCCGACAACGCTGTCCTGGCCACGTCGATCTCGGCGGCGAGGACCTCCACCAGCTGCCCGGCCGGGAGCTCGCGCGCCATGCGGTGCCCCTGCCCCGCCCACAGCGCCATGCCCTGCGCGTCGCCGGATGCGGCGGCCTTCTTGCGCAGCGGCGAGGTGAGGTGGTGGACCTCCGGGTAGGCGGCCGGTGCGTACGGGCCGTGCTCGCGCAGGAAGCGGTTGACCAGGCCGCGGGCCGGGCGGCCGGAGAACGCCCGGGTCAGCTCCGTGCGCACGAACAGCGGGTTGGTGAGGGCCTGCTTGTGGACGGCGTTCGCACCGGACTCCGGGGTGGCGAGGAATGCCGTGCCGAGCTGGGCCGCGCTCGCGCCCGCCGCCAGCACCGCGGCGATCTGCCCGCCGCGCATGATGCCGCCGGCGGCGACGATCGGGATGCTCACGGTCTCGCGGACCTGGGCGACGAGCGAGAGCAGCCCGATACCGGTGCCGTCCGCCTCCGGGTTGTCCCGGTGGGTGCCCTGGTGGCCGCCGGCCTCCACTCCCTGCACGATCACCGCGTCGGCGCCGGCCAGCTGCACGGCGAGGGCCTCCTCGGGGGTGGTCGCCGTGACCAGCGTGAGGGTGCCGGCCCGGCGGAGGGAGTCGAGGACCTCGCGGCTCGGCACCCCGAAGTGGAAAGAGACCACCGGCACGGGGTTGTCGAGCAGCACGGCGACCTTGGAGTCGTAGGCGTCGTCCCGGCCGCTGTCCGGATCGCCGAGCTCGGTCTCGTACCAACCGGCCTCGCCGGCCAACTGGTGGGCGTAGATCTCCACGGCACCGGGGTCGGCGTACTCGGGCTGCGGCATGAAGAGGTTCACGCCGAAGGGACGGTTCGTGATCCCCCGGAGCTGCTTGATCTCCTGGTACATGCCGTCGGCCGTCTTGTACCCGGCGGCGAGAAACCCGAGCCCGCCGGCCTCGCACACAGCGGCGGCCAGATGCGGCACGGAGACACCGCCCGCCATGGGGGCCTGCACGATCGGATGAGGGAAGAGATCGGTCAGCGCGGAGGACATGACGGCATGTTGTCACGTCCTCCGAACAAGTCCGAATCGGGCCCATTCCAGCCTGTCCGGCGCCCGAGGACGAGGCCGTTCAGGCCGGAAACGGGGGTCTGGGGGCAGAGTCTCCAGCACCACGGTCAGCGGCCGTTGAACGCGTCCTTCAGACGGGAGAACAGGCCCTGCTGCCCCGGCTGGAACTGCCCCGTCGGCCGCTCCTCACCCCGCAGCTTCGCCAGCTCCCGCAGGAGCCGCTCCTGCTCGGGATCCAGCTTGTTCGGGGTCTGGACCTCGACATGCACGATGAGGTCCCCGCGACCGCCGCCGCGCAGATGCGTGACGCCCCGGCCGTGCAGCGGGATCGACTGGCCGGACTGGGTGCCGGGCCGAATGTCGACCTCCTCCAGGCCGTCCAGCGTCTCCAGCGGGACCTTGGTGCCGAGGGCGGCCGCGGTCATCGGGAGGGTGACCGTGCAGTGCAGGTCGTCTCCCCGGCGCTGGAACTGCGCGTGCGGCAGCTCGTGGATCTCGACGTACAGGTCACCGGCGGGACCACCGCCGGGGCCGACCTCGCCCTCGCCCGCGAGCTGGATGCGGGTGCCGTTGTCGACACCGGCCGGGATCTTGACCGTGAGGGTACGGCGGGACCGGACCCGGCCGTCGCCCGCGCACTCCGGGCACGGCGTCGGGACCACGGTGCCGAAGCCCTGGCACTGGGGACACGGCCGCGAGGTCATGACCTGGCCCAGGAAGGACCGCGTCACCTGAGACACCTCACCGCGACCGCGGCACATGTCACACGTCTGGGCGGAGGTGCCCGGCGCCGCGCCCTCACCGTTACAGGTGGAGCAGACGATCGCCGTGTCGACCTGGATGTCCTTCGTGGTGCCGAAGGCCGCCTCGTCGAGCTCGATCTCCAGCCGGATCATCGCGTCCTGGCCGCGGCGGGTGCGCGAGCGCGGGCCGCGCTGCGACGCCGTACCGAAGAACGCGTCCATGATGTCCGAGAAGTTCCCGAAGCCACCGGCCCCGAAGCCGCCCGCGCCTCCGCCGCCCGCCTGCGAGAGCGGGTCGCCGCCGAGGTCGTAGACCTGCTTCTTCTGCGGGTCGGAGAGCACCTCGTAAGCGGCGTTGATCTCCTTGAACCGCTCCTGGGTCTTCGGATCCGGGTTCACGTCCGGGTGCAGCTCGCGAGCGAGCCGCCGGAAGGCCTTCTTGATCTCTTCCTGCGACGCGTCGCGGCGCACGCCGAGAACGGCGTAGTAGTCCGTGGCCACTTACGACTCCGCCAGGATCTGTCCGACGTACCGTGCCACTGCGCGTACCGCTCCCATCGTTCCCGGGTAATCCATGCGGGTCGGTCCGACCACGCCGAGCTTGGCGACTGCCTCGCCGCCCGAACCGTAGCCGACCGACACCACGGACGTGGAGTTGAGTCCCTCATAGGCGTTCTCGTGCCCGATGCGCACCGTCATGCCCGAATCCCCCGCCTCGCCAAGCAACTTGAGGAGCACGACCTGCTCCTCGAGCGCCTCCAGGACGGGGCGGATGGTGAGGGGGAAGTCATGCCCGAAACGGGTCAGATTGGCGGTGCCGCCGATCATCAGCCGTTCCTCGTTCTCCTCGACCAGTGTCTCCAGAAGTGTGGAGAGCACTGTCGAGACCGTACCCCGGTCCTCGACGTCGAAGCCTTCGGGCAGGTCTTCCACGAGCCGCGGGACGTCGGCGAAGCGGCGGCCCGCGACCTTGCTGTTGAGCCGCGCCCGCAGATCCGCGAGCGAGGCCTCTCCGAACGGCGCCGGGCAGTCGACCATGCGCTGCTCGACCCGGCCGGTGTCGGTGATCAGCACGAGCATCACGCGCGCGGGGGCGAGCGAGAGCAGCTCCACGTGCCGCACGGTCGAGCGGGTCAGCGACGGGTACTGCACGACGGCGACCTGCCGGGTGAGCTGCGCGAGCAGCCGAACCGTCCGCGCCACCACGTCGTCGAGGTCCACGGCGCCGTCGAGGAAGTTCTGGATCGCCCGCTTCTCGGGCGCGGACATCGGCTTGACGCCCGCGAGCTTGTCGACGAACAGCCGGTAGCCCTTGTCGGTGGGGATGCGTCCCGCGCTGGTGTGCGGCTGGGCGATGAAACCCTCGTCCTCCAGGGCCGCCATGTCGTTGCGGACCGTCGCCGGAGACACGCCGAGGTTGTGCCGCTCGGTCAGGGCCTTCGACCCGACCGGCTCCTCGGTGCCGACATAGTCCTGGACGATGGCGCGCAATACCTGAAGCCGTCGTTCACTCAGCATCCAGCGCACACCTCCAGCAAGTCGTCCCCTAGGCGCTTCGCCTGGCACTCTGTCCGTCCGAGTGCCAGCCGTTACCGGCCAGTGTACGGCGGTGGGGTACACCCGGGGCAAGGTCGGCCCCTGTTGAAGGGGGCGTACCGCTAGCGTCGCCGTATGACGATGACTTGGGAAGAGCTGGGGTGGGAGCGGCTCGCGGCCGGAGTCGGGCGGTGCCGTCTTCCGGGCTGGGACTGCACGACGGGGCTGGTCGTCCGGGAGGGCACGGCGCTCTTGATCGACGCGGGGTCGAGCCTCGCGGAGGGCGCGCGGTTGCGTGCCGAGGCGCAGGAGCTTGCCGGTCACCGTGTGACTCATCTCGCGCTCACGCATCCCCATTTCGACCACGTCCTCGGGGTGGCGGCGTTCGCGGGCGCGGAGGTGTACGGCGCGGTGGGCATCGACACGGTGCTGGACGGCCGGCATGCGCGCGAGGATCTGCGGGCGGACGCGGTGGGCAACGGACTGGACGCACACCTGGCCGAGGAGGCGGTCGACGCCCTGGTCGCGCCCCGGCATCACGTCTCCGGTGAGTGGACCCTCGACCTGGGCGGAGGCCGGCAGGTGCTGCTGGCGAACGTCGGGCCGGGGCACTCGGCCCACGATCTGGCGGTGCTGGTGCCGGGCTCCCCGGAGGTCGTCTTCTGCGGCGACCTGGTGGAGGAGTCCGGCGAACCGCAGGCCGGTTCCGACGCCGTACCGTCGCAGTGGCCCGCCGCCCTGGACCGGCTCCTCGACCTGGGCGGGGAGGACGCACTGTACGTGCCCGGTCACGGAGCGGTGGTGGATGCGGGGTTCGTGCGGAGACAGCGGGACGAGCTGGCGGCACGTTTCGGCGTGTCGTAGCCGCTGTCCGACGACTTCTCCTATCGTCACTCGAATGCGCCAGTACTCCGCCGATCTGACCCCGCCGTGGAAGAAGTCCAAGCCCGTTCCGGAGGTCGCGGCCGAGCCCGGTCTGGTGGTCGAGGAACCCGGCACCGGTTTCTGCGGCGCGGTGATCCGCTGCGAGGCGGGCACGGTGACCCTGGAGGACCGCTTCGGCAAGCACCGGGTGTTCCCGCTGGAGCCGCGGGGGTTTCTGCTGGAGGGGCGGGTGGTGACGCTCGTACGGCCTTCGGGTGCCGCTCCTGTACGGCCCACCCGTACCGCTTCCGGATCGGTCGCCGTCCCCGGCGCACGCGCGCGGGTGGCTCGCGCTGGGCGGATCTACGTGGAGGGCCGGCACGACGCCGAGCTGGTCGAGAAGGTCTGGGGCGACGATCTGCGCATCGAGGGCGTGGTCGTGGAGTACCTGGAGGGCGTGGACGACCTGCCGTCGATCGTCGAGGAGTTCGCACCCGGTCCGGACGCGCGGCTGGGGGTCCTGGTGGACCACCTGGTGCCGGGCACGAAGGAGTGGCGGATCGCGGAGGCGGTGACGAGCGAGCACGCGCTGGTGGTGGGTCACCCGTACATCGACATCTGGGAGGCGGTGAAGCCGTCGTCGCTGGGGATCGCCGGGTGGCCGCGGGTGCCGCACGGGCAGGACTGGAAGACAGGGGTCTGCCGGGCGCTGGGATGGCCGTCGGAGAACACCGGGGCGGTGTGGCAGGCGATCCTGAAGCGGGTGGGTTCCTACAAGGACCTGGAGCCGGAGCTGCTGGGGCGGGTGGAGGAGCTGATCGACTTCGTCACGGGTAGCGGTGGGGCCTGACGTTGGTGAACGTTCCGAACTCGCTGGTTTGCAGCTCGACACCCAGGACATCCAGCATCAGCGGCCGGCCGAACTTCTCGATGTACTGTGCCCGGTAGTTGGCGTCCTCGCCCTTTCCTTCGGGCTTCGTGAACAGAACGCACTGCGCCATGATCGGATCGATGACGAGATAGGCGGGCACGTTGCCTGCGGCATAGATCGAACGCTTGACGGCGTAGTCGCGGTGCACGCTGTTCTTGGAAACGACCTCGACAACCATCGTGATCAGTTGGCACGGCAGCAGACGCCCCGAATCGGGCAGGACGTCACGCGCCACGACTACGAGGTCCGGAACCGGCTCACTCGCCTCGTCGACGAGGTCCACATCCTGGGTCTGGAGCGGATACCAGCGATCCAACGGAATCTGTCGCTCCGTCAGCAACACGATCAGGTTGTGCACCAGATCAGGGCTGGCCATCATCACGATTTCCCCCCGCAGAAGCTCCGCTTTGAGCCCGTCAGGCGGCTCAAAACCCTCGAAGAACTCTGCGACTCCACGTTCGTCCACAGCGGTCATCTCCGTGGCCTCTACATTCGCCGCATGCTGTCAGCGGCAGCCTACGAACCAGGTTAGGGGCCGAACCGGCGTCCGGCCGTGATTCACCCGCCCGAGTGATCAATCCACCAGGTCCCTGACCACCGCATCTGCCAGCAACCGCCCCCGCAAGGTCAGCACAGCCCGCCCCTCCCGGTATGGCCCGCCCTCCAACAGCCCCTCCCCCAACGCCCGCCGCGACGCCGCCAGCCCCTCCTCCCGGAGCAGCGACAGCGGCACTCCCTCCCGCAACCTCAGCTCCAGCAGGATCCGCTCCACCCGCCGGTCCTCCTCCGACAGCAGCTCGCGCCCGGCGCCCGGCGACCGCCCCTCCGCCAGCGCCGCCGCGTACGCGCCTGGATGCTTGACGTTCCACCACCGCACCCCGCCCACGTGCGAGTGGGCCCCGGGGCCCGCGCCCCACCAGTCGGCGCCGCGCCAGTACAGCTCGTTGTGCAGGCAGCGGGCCGCCTCGGAGGTGGCCCAGTTGGAGACCTCGTACCAGTCGAAGCCGGCCGCCGACATCACCTCGTCGGCGATCAGGTAGCGGTCCGCGTGGACGTCGTCGTCCGTCATCGGGACCTCGCCCCGGCGGATGCGACGCGCCAGCTGCGTGCCCTCCTCGACGATCAACGCATAGGCGCTGATGTGGTCCGGGCCCGCCCCGAGCGCCGCCTCCAGCGACGCCCGCCAGTCGTCGTCCGACTCGCCCGGTGTGCCATAGATCAGGTCCAGGTTGACGTGCTCGAAGCCGGCCGCTCGGGCCTCCGCGACGCAGTCCTCCGGGCGCCCCGGCGTGTGCGTACGGTCCAGGACCTTCAGCACATGCTGCTTCGCGCTCTGCATGCCGAAGGAGACGCGGTTGAAGCCGCCCTGCCGGAGCACGGACAGATACTCCGGGTCCACCGACTCCGGGTTCGCCTCCGTCGTCACCTCCGCGTCCGCCGCCAGGCCGAACTCGTCGCGGATCGCAGACAGCATCCGTACGAGATCACCGGCGGCCAGCAGGGTCGGCGTACCGCCGCCCACGAAGACCGTGCGGACCTCGCGCGGGTCGTCGCCGAGGACCTTCCGCGCCAGGCGGATCTCGTCGATCAGGGTGTCCGCGTAGTTGTCACGGGAGGCGAGGACGCCGCCCGTGCCGCGCAGCTCGGTGGCGGTGTAGGTGTTGAAGTCGCAGTAGCCGCAGCGGGTAGCGCAGTACGGGACGTGCAGATAGAAGCCGAGGGGGCGGTCGGGGGCCCCGGTGAGCGCGGATGCGGGGAGTGCGCCGTCGGCGGGGACCGGCTCGCCGTCGGGGAGTGCGGAAGGCATGCCTTCCATTGTCCAGCACCGTACGAAATGCTCACTCCGCCTGCAGCACCAGCAGCGCCAGGTCGTCCTCCGGCGGGCGCCCGCCGAACTCGTGGACCAGCCTGCGGATGCGTTCCGCGATCAGCTCGGCGCTCAGGCCGGCGCAGCCGGAGAGGGCGGCCGCGAGGCCGTCGGCGTCGTCGAACATGTCGGAGCCGGAGCGGCGCTCGGTCACGCCGTCCGTGACGCACAGGAGGCTGTCGCCGGTGCGGAGCTCGAAGGTCTCGCTGGTGTACCTCTCGTCCTCGACGACCCCGAGCAGGGTCTGCGGGCGGGCGGCCGTACGGACGCTTCCGTCGGGGCCGAGGAGCAGCGGGAGCGGGTGGCCCGCGGAGGCGAGCGTGCAGCGGATGCCGCCGTCGAAGGGGGCCAGCTCGCCGTAGAGGAGGGACAGGAAGCGGGTCTGCGGGCCGTCGCCGGGGGCGGGCGGCCGTACCAAAGCCCGGGCGGCGGCGTCCGCGGCCTCCGTCGCGTCGTCCAGGAGGAGGCGGTTGAGGCGGTCCAGGACGTCGGCGACGCGGTAGCCCTCGCGCGCGAGCAGGCGCAGCCAGGGGCGGGCCAGGCCGATGACGACGGCGGCCTCGGGGCCCTTGCCCTGGACGTCACCGACGGCGAAGCACCAGCGGCCGTCGCCGGCCGGGAAGAGGTCGTAGAAGTCGCCGCTGGGGCCGCCCTTGTCGCACGGTTCGTAGACGAGGGCGCTGCGTACGCCGGGGATCTCGGCGACGGCTGCGGGCAGCAGGCCGCGCTGCAGGACCTGGCTGATGGTGGCCTGGCGGGCGTACTGGCGGGCCGCGCCGATGGCGAGCGCCACCCGGCGGCTGAGGTCCTCGACGAGCCCGGTGACCTCGTCGGGGAAGCGCAGCAGCCCGGCGCGTCCGATGACGAGCGTGCCGAGCGGCCGGCCGCCCGCGATCAGACGGTAGGCGAGCGCCGCGCCGTGCTCGTCGCGCACATCGAGCGCCTCGCCGGGCCACGGGTACACGACCGGCCCGGACTTCCCCCACTCCCGGCTGCTCCCCCACTCCCGGCTCCGCTCGAGCGGGGGCGCCCCCATGGCGGGCGGGACGCTCATCGCCTCCGGCGGATGCGGCGGGTCCTTCTCCAGGGCGCGGCGCAGTTCCTCGATGCGGTTCTCGCTGCAGTGCCAGACGCGGGCCAGGCGGGGCCCGGCGCCGCCGGTGCCGTCGGCCCAGCCCCCGCGGCCCATGGCCTCGTCCTCCAGCCACACCGCGCACCAGTCGGCGAGCCGCGGCACGATCAGCTGTCCGGCGAGTGCGGCGACCAGGTTCTCGTCGAGCTGCCCGGCCAGCAGATCGGACGCCTCGGCGAGGAAGGACAGGGCACCTCGGTGCAGCCAGTCCCGGTCGCGCTCGGCGCGCTGCGGGTCGGGCGCCAGTATCTCGGCGGCGCGCAGCCCGCGTTCCAGTGCCTGCCGGCCGGCGTGCGCCTCCGGCTCGCCCGGGGCCGGGCTGCGCTCGGCGGGCAGCCGCGCCCACACCGTCTTGGTGCCCCGGCGGAAGGTGACGCCCCAGGACTCGGCGAGCGTGGCGACCAGGCGCAGTCCGCGGCCGTACTCCGGTGTCCCGTGCGGCACTTCGGCCGTCTCGTAGGGCCCTTCGGCGTCGGAGTCGCGGGGTGCCCGGGAGGGGTGGTGGTCGGAGACCTCCACGACGAGCGCGCCGGGCGCCTCCTCCAGACGGCACTCCACCTCGACCTCGGTGCCCGCGTGCACGACGGCGTTGGTGACGAGTTCGCTGACGACGAGCACGGCGTCGTCGGCGAGCCGGTCGGTGAGGCGTTCGGCGCCGGGCAAGCCGGCCTCCGTCCAGTCGGCGACCGCGGCGCGGACGAGAGCGCGGGCGGAACCCGGCGCGAGGGGACTGCCGGGCAGGGTCGTGTACGCCTGCGCACGCGGGTCCACCCTTCCGTGCTCGGTCGCGTGCAGGTGTGCAGGCGCATCGCAAGCGCAGGAAGCGGTCTCCCGTTGCGTCGGAATGGCCCCCATGGACAGCTCCCCGAGCAGTTCGGACGAATACGCCTCAGTCGATGCCGACAGAGTGACAGACTGACCCCGCCCATAAGCGCCGAGTTACCGAAGTGGGCCGCCATGAGTGAGAACAGTGCTACGCGTGTGCTCGAAGACGGTCAAAAACCGGAACAACTCCGAGCATCCGAGCTGCGCCCGCTGCTCGCCGCGATGACCGCCGCCCGGGACGGCGACTTCACGAAGGTTCCGGAGACGGGCCACGGGATCGTGGCCGAGCTGACGGCCGTGTTCAACCAGATCATGGACCGCAACACGCACTTCAACGGGGAAGTGCAGCGCGTGAAGCGGGAGTTGGTACGGCACGGACGGCTCGACGAGCGGGTCACGGCGAGCCCCGGGCAGGGCGCCTGGACCTCCCGGGTCAACGATGTGAACCAGCTCCTCGACGCCCTGGTGGCCCCGGCGGCGAACGCCACGCGGGTGCTGGACGCGGTGGCCGGCGGTGACCTGACCCAGCGGGTCGACCTGCACGACGGCAACCGGCAGCTGCGCGGTGATCTGCGGCGGCTGGGCCGGGCCGTGAACAAGATGGTCGACCAGCTCTCCCTGTTCACCGGCGAGGTGACCCGGGTCGCGCGCGAGGTGGGCACCGAGGGGCGGCTCGGCGGGCGGGCCAAGGTGACGGGTCTGTCCGGCAGTTGGCGGGACGTGACCGAGGCCGTCAACACGATGGCCTCCCGGCTGACCGCGCAGGTGCGTGACATCGCCCTGGTGACGACGGCGGTGGCCCGCGGCGACCTGACCCGTACGGTCACGGTTGAGGCGACCGGTGAGCTGCTCGAACTGAAGCTGACCGTGAACACAATGGTCGACCAGCTGTCCGCCTTCGCCGACGAGGTGACCCGTGTGGCCCGGGAGGTCGGCACCGAGGGCCAGCTGGGCGGGCGGGCCCAGGTGCGGGGCGTCAGCGGGGTCTGGAAGGACCTGACCGACAACGTCAACTTCATGGCCTCGAACCTGACTTCGCAGGTCCGCAACATCGCCCAGGTGACGACCGCCGTCGCCAACGGCGACCTGAGCCAGAAGATCACGGTCGACGCGCAGGGCGAGATCCTGGAACTGAAGTCGACCATCAACACCATGGTGGACCAGCTCTCCGCCTTCGCCGACGAGGTCACCCGCGTGGCCCGCGAGGTCGGCACCGAGGGCAACCTCGGCGGCCGTGCCCAGGTGCGGGGCGTCTCCGGCGTCTGGAAGGACCTCACGGACAACGTCAACTTCATGGCGGACAACCTCACTTCGCAGGTCCGCAACATCGCCCTCGTCTCGACCGCGGTGGCCCAGGGCGACCTCGGCAAGAAGATCACCGTCGAGGCGAAGGGCGAGATCCTGGAGCTGAAGTCCACGATCAACACCATGGTGGACCAGCTCTCCGCCTTCGCCGACGAGGTCACCCGCGTGGCCCGCGAGGTCGGCACCGAGGGAAACCTCGGCGGACAGGCGCAGGTGCGGGGTGTGTCGGGCGTCTGGAAGGACCTGACGGACAACGTCAACTTCATGGCCCTGAACCTGACCTCACAGGTCCGCAACATCGCCCAGGTGACGACCGCCGTCGCCAACGGCGACCTCTCCAAGAAGATCACCGTCGACGCCCGCGGCGAGATCCTGGAGCTGAAGGACACCGTCAACACGATGGTGGAGCAGCTGCGCGCCTTCGCCGACGAGGTGACGAGGGTGGCCCGCGAGGTCGGCACCGACGGCCGGCTCGGCGGCCGCGCCCAGGTGCTCGGGGTGTCCGGTGTGTGGCGGGACCTGACCGACAACGTCAACTACATGGCGGACAACCTCACTTCACAGGTGCGGAACATCGCCCAGGTGACGACCGCCGTCGCCAACGGCGACCTCTCCAAGAAGATCGACGTGGACGCCCGCGGCGAGATCCTGGAGCTGAAGACCGCCATCAACACGATGGTCGACACGCTCTCCTCCTTCTCCTCCGAGGTCACCCGCGTGGCCCGCGAGGTCGGATCCGAGGGCCAACTCGGCGGCCAGGCGAGGGTCGAGGGCGTCTACGGCACCTGGAAGCGCCTGACGACGAACGTGAACGAGCTGGCGTCGAACCTGACCACCCAGGTCCGCGCGATCGCCGAGGTCGCCTCCGCCGTGGCCCAGGGCGACATGTCCCGCTCCATCACCGTGGAGACCCAGGGCGAGGTCGCCGAGCTGAAGGACAACATCAACCTGATGGTGGCCAACCTCCGCGAGACCACCCGCGCGAAGGACTGGCTGGAGTCCAACCTGGCCCGCCTGGCCGCGCTGATGCAGGGCCACCGCGACCTGATGGAGGTCGCCGACCTGCTGCTGCGCGAGCTGACCCCGCTGGTGAACGCCCAGTACGGCGCGTTCTTCCTGGCCGACCCGGACGAGGAGAGCGCCGGGCTGCGCACCGCCGTTCCCGCGAAGGGGCTCGCCTTCATCGCCGGGTACGGCTCGGCGCAGGGCGCGACCGTCGAGACCGGCGGCCTCCCGGTGCACGGACTGGTCCGGCAGGCGGCCCGGGAGAAGAAGCGGATCCTCGTCGAGGAGGCCCCGCCGGACTACATCAAGATCAACAGCGGGCTCGGCGAGGCGGCCCCCACCAGCGTCGTCATCATCCCGATCCTCTTCGAGGACAAGCTCCTCGGCGTGATCGAGCTGGCCTCCTTCTCCCGCTTCTCCGACGTCCACCTCGCGTTCTTCGACCAGTTCGTGAACACCATCGCCGTCGCGATCAACACGATCATCGCCAACTCCCGTACGGAGTCCCTGCTCGGCGAGTCCCAGCGCCTGGCCATGCAGCTCCAGGAACGCTCGGACGAACTCCAGAAACAACAGGCGGAGTTGCAGCGCTCGAACGCCGAACTGGAGGAGAAGGCAGCCCTGCTGGCCACGAGCTCCCAGTACAAGTCGGAGTTCCTGGCGAACATGTCGCACGAGCTGCGCACCCCGCTGAACTCCCTGCTGATCCTGGCAAGGCTGCTCTCCGACAACCCCGACGGCCATCTCACCGACCAGGAGGTGCAGTTCGCGACGACGATCCACCGCTCCGGCTCGGACCTCCTCCAGCTGATCAACGACATCCTGGACCTGTCGAAGATCGAGGCCGGCCGCATGGACGTACGCCCGAAGAAGCTCCCGCTCATCAAGCTCCTGGACTACGTCCACGCCACCTTCCGCCCGCTCACCCTCGACCGTGGCCTCGCCTTCGAGGTGGCGGTCGGCGAGGACGTGCCGCGCGAGATGTACTCGGACGAGCAGCGGCTCCAGCAGATCCTGCGCAACCTGCTCTCCAACGCGATCAAGTTCACCGCGTCGGGCCGGGTCGAGCTGCGTGTGACCCGGATCAAGGACCCCGAGCGCCTCCATGTCCGCGACAGCGACGACGTGATCGCCTTCGCGGTCACGGACACCGGCATCGGCATCGCCGCCGAGAAACTCCCGGTGATCTTCGAGGCGTTCCAGCAGGCCGACGGCACCACCAACCGCAAGTACGGCGGCACCGGCCTCGGCCTGTCCATCAGCCGTGAGATCGCGGGCCTGCTCGGCGGCCGTATCGTCGCCACCAGCGAGCCCGGCAAGGGGTCCACCTTCACGCTGTACGTCCCCGTCGTCAGCCCCGGCCACCCGGCGACCGGGCCGGTGACCGAGGAGCATGCCCTGCCGATGCCGGAACAGCTGTCCACCGAGCCGTTCACCGCCACGCACGACGTGGACGACTCCTGGCCGGCCCCCACCAAACTGGAGGCCTGGAAGACGGGCCGGGCCGGCCAGGTACTGCCCGGGCGGCGGGTGTTGATCGTCGACGACGACATTCGCAACGTCTTCGCCCTCACCCATGTCCTCGGCCGCGTAGGCATGCCCGTCCTGTACGCGGAGAACGGCCGCGAGGGCATCGAGACGCTGGAGCGCAACCCGGACGTCGAACTCGTCCTGATGGACATCATGATGCCGGAGATGGACGGCTACGAGACCATCGCCGCCATCCGCCGCACCCCCCGCTGGTCCGGTCTGCCGATCGTCGCCCTGACCGCCAAGGCGATGCCCGGAGACCGCGAGAAGTCCATCGGCCGGGGTGCGAACGACTACGTACCGAAGCCGGTGGACGTCGATCAGCTGCTGACGGTCGTCTGCGCACTGCTGGATCCGGAGGGCCCGGACGAGAACACCGACACCACTGCGCCGCAGCCGGGCACGACCGAGGAAGCGGCGGCAGGGCCGAACACCGAATGAGGCACACTCATCATGAGCGCTGAGGCAACGACCAACGAGCGCGCCAGCATCCTCCTCGTGGACGACATGGAGGACAACCTGATCGCGCTGGAGGCCGTCCTGGGGTCCCTCAACGAGCCGCTGGTACGCGCACGTTCGGGCGAGGAGGCGATGAAGGCACTGCTGCGCCAGCACTTCGCCCTCGTCCTGCTCGACGTCCGCATGCCCGGCATGGACGGATTCGAGACGGCCGCCAACATCAAGCGGCTCGACCAGACCAAGGACGTCCCGATCATCTTCCTGACCGGCGCGGAGGACGACTCCGGCTACGCCTTCCGCGGCTACGCCACAGGCGCCGCGGACTACCTGACCAAGCCCTTCGACCCCTGGGTCCTCCGCGCAAAGGTCACCGTCTTCCTGGACCTGCACAGGAAGAACCAGCAATTGGAGCGGCTGCTGGCACAGGAACAGTCGGACTACGGGGAGGTGGGCACCAGACTGGCCGAACTGGAACGGCAGTTGGACACGGAGGAGCCCCCGGACCTGGCAGCCTTGCGGGTCCAGGTCCGAGAGCTCCGGGAACTAGTAGCCAGGGGCCGCGGCTTCTAGCTTTTAGGGGCGCGGGGCTGTATCGATGTGCGGCTCCGCCGCGCGGGCGCGATCAACCACAACGAACGGTCAGCCGCCAAGCAACCCGCACCACCCCCTACGCTTCGCGCGTACCGGCGTACATCTCATCGATGAGGTGCTTGTACTCCCGCTCGACAACAGGCCGCTTCAGCTTCAGGCTGGGCGTGATCTCACCGTGCTCCACATCAAGATCCCGCGGCAGCAGACGGAACTTCTTGACGGTCTGCCACCGCTGCAACCCCTGGTTGAGCTCCGTGACGTACCCCTCGATGAGCGCGACCGTCGCCGGCGCGGCCACCACCTCGGCGTACGACTTGCCCGCCAAGCCGTTCTCGGACGCCCACTGCAGAATCGACGGCTCGTCCAGCGCGATCAGCGCCGTGCAGAAGTTCCGGTCGGCCCCGTGCACCAGGATGTTGGACACGTACGGGCACACCGCCTTGAACTGCCCCTCGACCTCCGCGGGCGCGATGTACTTGCCGCCGGACGTCTTGATGAGGTCCTTCTTGCGGTCGGTGATGCGCAGATACCCGTCGGGCGACAGCTCACCGATGTCACCGGTGTGGAACCAGCCGTCCGACTCCAGCACCTCGGCGGTCTTCTCGGGCAGCCCGTGGTAGCCCTCCATGATGCCCGGGCTGCGCAGCAGGATCTCCCCGTCGTCCGCGATCCGCACCTCCGTGCCGGGCAGCGGCTTGCCGACCGTGCCGGTGCGGTAGGCCTCGCCGGGGTTCACGAAGGAGGCCGCCGAGGACTCCGTGAGGCCGTAGCCCTCGAGGATGTGGATGCCTGCGCCGGCGAAGAAGTAGCCGATCTCGGGCGCGAGCGCGGCCGACCCGGAGACGCAGGCCCGCAGGTTCCCGCCGAACGCCTCGCGGATCTTGGCGAAGACCAGCGCGTCGGCGACCTTGTGCTTGGCGCCGAGCGAGAACGGGACCGAGGCCGTGCCGGTGCGCCGGAAGTTGTCCTGTGCGACCTTGGCGTACTCGCGGGCGACCTCGGCGGCCCACTGGAAGATCTTGTACTTGGCGCCGCCGCCGGCCTTCGCCTTGGCCGCGACCCCGTTGTAGACCTTCTCGAAGATGCGCGGGACGGCCGCCATGTACGTCGGCTGCACGACCGGAAGATTCTCGATGATCTTGTCGACGCGGCCGTCGACGGCGGTGACGTGCCCGACCTCGATCTGCCCGGAGGTGAGCACCTTGCCGAAGACGTGCGCGAGCGGCAGCCACAGGTACTGCACGTCCTCGCCGCTGATCAGCCCGGTCGCGGCGAGCGCCTTCGCCATGTACGACCAGTTGTCGTGCGGCAGGCGCACACCCTTGGGGCGGCCGGTCGTGCCCGAGGTGTAGATCAGGGTCGCGAGCTGATCGGACGTGATCGCACCGACCCGCTCCTTGATCAGGTCGGGGTCCTTCTCCAGACGGGCGGCGCCTCGGGCCTCCAGCTCGCTGAGGGTGAGGACCCAGTCGCTGGTCTCGACGCCGGCCGGGTCGATCACGACGACATGCGTGAGATCGGGCAGCTCGGCCTTCTTCTCCACCGCCTTGGCGAGCTGGGCCGCGTCCTCCGCGATCAGCACCCGGCTGTCGGAGTCGGAGAGGATGAACGCCGACTCGTCCGCGTTGGTCTGCGGGTAGACCGTGGTGGTGGCCGCTCCGGCGCACAGGATGCCGAGGTCGGCGAGGATCCACTCGACCCGGGTGGAGGCGGCGAGCGCCACGCGCTGCTCGGGCTGCACCCCCAGTTCGATCAGACCGGCCGCGATCGCGTAGACCCGCTCGGCGGCCTGCGCCCAGCTGAGCGCCTTCCAGTCGTCGGGGCCCTCACCGGAGGTGGCGGCTACCGGGTAGCGGTATGCCTCGGCGTCCGGTGTGGCCGCAACGCGCTCCAGGAAGAGGGTCGCCACGCTCGGCGGACGGTTCTCGATCAGTGTCTGTGTGTCGCTCACGACATCCTCCGGGGCCCGCGGCAGCGCGGCTGGCTCAAGTGCGGCGGTATTGACTGCGGCTGTAATCCACTCGCAAGCCGTTGTTTAACTCGCGAGTAACTATCGAGCAGAGATCAGGGTAGAGCCCGACCGGCCGGTTCGTAAGGGGCGGCGGCCTGTCACTTCCTACAGAGAGCGACACTACGCACGCGTAGGGGCTCGCCGCGCTTTCGTACGCCGAGCCCCTGTTGTGTCCGGATTGGTGCCGCAACCCGTTGTTACTCGCGGTTACTTCTTGCCCTTGCCCGACCCCGCGCTGTCATCGCTGGAGAGCACGGCGATGAACGCCTCCTGCGGAACCTCCACGGAACCCACCATCTTCATTCGCTTCTTGCCCTCCTTCTGCTTCTCCAGCAGCTTGCGCTTACGGGAGATGTCGCCGCCGTAGCACTTGGCGAGGACGTCCTTGCGGATGGCGCGGATGGTTTCGCGGGCGATCACCCGGGAGCCGATGGCGGCCTGGATGGGCACCTCGAAGGCCTGCCGCGGGATGAGCTCGCGCAGCTTGGCGACGAGCCGCACACCGTAGGCGTAGGCCGCGTCCTTGTGGGTGATGGCGGAGAAGGCGTCGACCTTGTCGCCGTGCAGCAGGATGTCGACCTTGACCAGGCTGGAGGTCTGCTCGCCGGTGGGCTCGTAGTCCAGCGAGGCGTAGCCGCGGGTCTTCGACTTCAGCTGGTCGAAGAAGTCGAAGACGATCTCGGCGAGGGGCAGCGTGTAGCGGATCTCGACGCGGTCCTCGGACAGGTAGTCCATGCCGAGGAGGGTGCCGCGCCGGGTCTGGCACAGCTCCATGATCGAGCCGATGAACTCGCTCGGGGCGAGGATCGTGGCGCGTACGACAGGCTCGTACACGTCGTTGATCTTGCCCTCGGGGAACTCGCTGGGGTTGGTGACCGTGTGCTCGCTGCCGTCCTCCATGATCACGCGGTAGACCACGTTGGGCGCGGTCGCGATCAGGTCGAGCCCGAACTCGCGCTCCAGCCGCTCACGGATGACGTCGAGGTGCAGGAGTCCGAGGAAGCCGACGCGGAAACCGAAGCCCAGGGCGGCGGAGGTCTCCGGCTCGTACACCAGCGCGGCATCGTTGAGCTGGAGCTTGTCGAGGGCGTCGCGCAGCTCGGGGTAGTCCGAGCCGTCCAGCGGATACAGCCCGGAGAAGACCATGGGCTTGGGGTCCTTGTACCCCCCGAGCGCCTCGGTCGCGCCCTTGTGCAGGCTGGTGATGGTGTCACCGACCTTGGACTGCCGGACGTCCTTCACACCGGTGATGAGGTAGCCGACCTCACCGACGCCCAGGCCGTCCGCACCGAGCATCTCGGGCGAGTTCGTGCCGATCTCCAGCAGCTCGTGCGTGGCACCGGTGGACATCATCCGGATCCGCTCGCGCTTGTTGAGCTGGCCGTCGACGACTCGTACATACGTCACGACACCGCGGTAGGAGTCGTAGACGGAGTCGAAGATCATCGCGCGGGCGGGGGCGTCCGCGACGCCGACCGGCGCCGGGATCTCCTTGACCACCTTGTCGAGCAGCGCGTCGACGCCGAGACCGGTCTTGGCGGAGACCCGCAGCACGTCGTCCGGGTCGCAGCCGACGAGGTTCGCGAGCTCCTCGGCGAACTTCTCGGGCTGCGCGGCCGGCAGGTCGATCTTGTTCAGTACGGGGATGATCGTGAGGTCGTTCTCCATCGCCAGATACAGGTTGGCGAGGGTCTGGGCCTCGATGCCCTGGGCGGCGTCGACGAGGAGGACGGTTCCCTCGCAGGCGGCGAGCGACCGCGAGACCTCGTAGGTGAAGTCGACGTGCCCCGGGGTGTCGATCATGTTGAGGATGTGCGTGTTGCCGGGCTCATGAGTCGGAGCCCAGGGCAGCCGCACCGCCTGGGACTTGATCGTGATGCCACGCTCGCGCTCGATGTCCATCCGGTCGAGGTACTGAGCACGCATCTGCCGCTGCTCGACCACACCGGTCAGCTGGAGCATCCGGTCGGCGAGCGTGGACTTGCCGTGGTCGATGTGCGCGATGATGCAGAAATTGCGGATCAGAGCCGGGTCGGTACGGCTCGGCTCGGGCACATTGTTAGGGGTCGCGGGCACGCAGGGTCCTGTCTCTTGAGGCGCCTTATGCCTCGGGTCGGATCGATACGTAGGCTCCATGGTCCCACGGGTGGCGACCGTAGACCGTTTTGGGCCGTCGGGGCCGCCGCTGGTACTGTGGGTGGCTGTGTCTCATGCCCTCTCAGCGCGAGGCACAACTCCCAAGAAATCACCTGGTACGGGACCCGGTACCTCCTGCGCGGAGTGCTCCTGGCCCTGTGCCTGAACCTGAAAAGGCTCAATCAGTGGCGAACATCAAGTCCCAGATCAAGCGGATCAAGACCAACGAGAAGGCCCGGCTGCGCAACAAGGCCGTCAAGTCCTCCCTGAAGACCGCGATCCGCAAGGCCCGCGAGGCCGCTGCCGCGGGTGACGTCGAGAAGGCCACCGAGTACCAGCGCGCTGCGGCGCGTCAGCTCGACAAGGCCGTCTCGAAGGGCGTCATCCACAAGAACCAGGCCGCCAACAAGAAGTCGGCGCTTGCTTCCAAGGTCGCCTCCATCAAGGGCTGAACCTCTTACTGATCTGACCGGTCCCACGGGACCGAACCGCCGCAAGGACCCAGAGCGGGCCCTCTCTCATCCGCTCCCGACCGGCACCCGAGGATCCGCGCGCGGCCTGCGTTCGCCACGCGGGCGCGGATCCGACAGCTTGAGCCGAAGGCCCCGGCACCCAGCCCTTCCCCAGGGCGGGATGCCGGGGCCTTCGGCATTCTTGGCCGGTACTTCTCGACGGCGGCCTTACGCCCGCCCCCGGGACCGGGCAGCGCGGGCGATCACCACGACTGCCTTCTCCAGCGCGTACTCGGGATCGTCCCCGCCTCCCTTCACTCCCGCATCCGCCTCGGCAACCGCCCGCAGCGCGACCGCGACCCCGTCCGGCGTCCATCCCCGCATCTGCTGTCGCACCCGGTCGATCTTCCAGGGCGGCATCCCCAGCTCGCGCGCCAGATCGGCCGGCCGCCCCCCACGCGCGGACGAGAGCTTCCCGATCGCCCGCACGCCCTGCGCCAGCGCACTGGTGATCATCACGGGCGCCACCCCGGTGGCCAGGGACCATCTGAGCGCCTCCAGTGCCTCGGCCGCCCGCCCCTCCACGGCGCGGTCGGCAACCGTGAAGCTCGACGCCTCGGCCCGCCCCTTGTAGTACCGCCCGACGACGGCCTCGTCGATGGTCCCCTCGACGTCGGCGACCAGCTGGGAGACGGCGGACGCCAGCTCCCGCAGATCGCTTCCGATGGCGTCGACGAGCGCCTGGCAGGCCTCGGGCGTGGCAGATCTCCCGGCCGCCCGGAACTCCCCGCGCACGAAGGCCAGCCGATCCGCCGGCTTGGTCATCTTCGGACAGGCCACCTCCCGCGCCCCGACCTTGCGCGCGGCGTCGAGAAGGCCCTTGCCCTTGGCCCCGCCCGCATGCACCAGCACGAGGGTGATCTCCTCGGCGGGCGCGCCGAGATAGGCCTTCACGTCCTTGATCGTGTCGGCGGAGAGATCCTGGGCATTGCGTACGACCACGACCTTGCGCTCGGCGAAGAGCGAGGGGCTGGTCAGCTCGGCGAGTGTGCCGGGCTGCAGCTGCTCCGGTGACAGGTCACGTACGTCCGTGTCGGCGTCGGTGGCCCTGGCGGCGGCCACCACCTCCTGCACGGCACGGTCGAGCAGGAGGTCCTCCTGGCCCACGGCAAGCGTCACCGGGGCGAGAGGGTCGTCTTCAGCAGTCTTCCTGGCCATCGCGACAAGCATGGCACGGGCCACTGACAACGCGGTCGGTACGACCGCGCCCGACAGGGGCGCGGGGCTGTATGGACATGCGGCTCCGCCGCGATGGGCCCCCACGCTCGAGCGAAGTCGAGAGCGGGGGAGCGACCAGCCACGTCGGCGCGCAGTCGGCACTCGACCGTCGGTCCCCGGCGATCCAGCGGAGCGCTACGGCTCCTCCCGCCACCCGTCCCACGCCCCCACGAACTCGTCCAGCTCCCCGGGGTCCAGCCGTCCGTCCTCATCGCGCAGGACGACCAGCCACTGCGCGTCCTCCGCGTCGTCCTCACCGGCCAGCGCGTCCCGTACGAGCTGCGGTTCCTCGGCCACCCCGAACCGCTCACCGAGCGCCTCGGCCACCGCCTCCGCGGCATCGCGGTCGGGCAGCACCAGCACATGTCTCACATCGCTCACGGCAGCCATTGTCCGGCACCCGCCGAGGGCGCCCGGAGGTCACCCTTTGCGTACGATCTGCACGTCGAGGTCGACCCGGATGCTCGGCCCCACCACTGCGATCCCGCGCGCCAGCATGGTCTGCCAGCTCACCGTGAAGTCGTCCCGGTGCAGTTCCGTGGTGGCCCGGCAGGCCGCCCGCACCTCGCCCTCCATGCCGTTGCCGAGCCCGAGGTACTCGGTGTCGAGCGTGACCGTACGCGTCACACCGTGCAGCGACAGCGCTCCGGTGACCGCCCACCGGCTCCCGCCCTTGTGCACGAACCGCTCGCTGTAGAACTCCAGCGTCGGAAAGCGCACCACGTCCAGGAAGTCACCGGACCGCAGATGGTCGTCCCGCATCCGGACGTTCGTGTCGATGGACGCCGCGTCGATCACCACATGCATCGCCGACTGCTCCACCGGCTCCGTGATCCGGACGGCCCCGGCGAACGAGTTGAACCGGCCGTGGATCCGGGCCAGTCCGATGTGCCGCGCGGTGAACCCGATCGAGGAATGCGTGGGCTCGATCTCCCAGTCGCCCGCCGGCGGAAGCTCCGGCGGCCGCGCGACCTGAAGCGTCACATCACCCAGCGAAGCGAGCGCGTTCTCCCCGACGGTCGCGCTCGCCCGGTAGGGCGTGTATCCCTCAGCGGACACCGCGAGCCGGTACTCCCCGGCGGGCACGGTCGTCACGAACGACCCGTAGGGGTCCGTCTCCCCGCCGACCACCTTGCGCCCCATGGCGTCGCTGACCGCGAACTCCGCGTGCTTCACGGGCTCGTGGACCGGATCCAGCACCCGGCAGCTCAGCACCCCGGCGCTCGGCGGGGTCTGCACCGCCGCCAGGGGACTCGTCCGTTGCACCCTGTTCGTTCGGTTTCCCAGCCAGCGGCCGAACATCCACGCCACCCCTGTGCGCCTCGACATCTTCTGTTGCCGAAGAGACATTCGATCACCGATGTGGCTTTCGAGGCAACACGGAGTGTCTACGCACGAGTAGCAACGACTGGTCCCCTCTGGGCTCATGTGACGCCATGTGACCTCAATCAGTCCCCGCGAGGGGATTTCGCACGGTCGGCACACAGGCGAGTTCGATCCCGAACCGCTCCCGGTACGCCCCGAGCACCTCCTCGTCCGTGCCCAACTCCCGCTCCATCCGCGCCCCGTCGACGCCCGTGACCTTGAACGTGCGCCCGCTGAGCGTGATCCTCCCTCCGTCCTCCGTCACCCTTGAACACACCAGCGACTGCACGAAGTGCGAGGCCGGCGAGGTGCTGTGCCACCACGCCCCGGCCACGAAGTCGCCGAGCTCACGGGGCCGCGCCTCCAGCTGGTACTGCGGCCTGCCGTTCACGACGACATCCAGGTCCGGCCCCGCCTCGACGATCCGGAAGCCGCCGCCGGGATCCTTCTGCTCACCCCTGTCCCCGAATGCCAGCGGGTAGTGGCTGTGCGCCCCGAAGCCCACGTCCGCCAGCCACTCACTCCCGTCCGACGCCCGCACCCGCAGCGCGAGGTGGTCGTACGGGATGCCGAGCCGCCCCTGGTCCCCGTGCACCCGCGCCGCGAGCAGCGTGACCTCGAACCCCATTGCGCCGAGCAAGGCCCCGAACACCCCGTTGAGTTCGTAGCAGAACCCGCCCCGCCGTGCCCCCACCACCTTGTCCAGCAGCCGCTTCTCCTCCAGCACGATCTCCTCGCCGAGGTGGATCGACAGGTTCTCGAAGGGCACTGTCTGCAGGTGGCGCAGGTGCAGCTCGCGCAGCACGTCGGCGGTTGCGCCGGCGGCCGGCTTCGGACGCTCGGCTCCCAGGCGGCGGAGGTAGGCATCGACCTGTGCTGAATTCATGTCCTCAGTCTCGCGCCACCCCCAGCTCCCTGCCTTCCCCCGCGACCGCGAGGGCCCCGTCCCGGTCCGTCCGCAGCACCACCGCGCCCCCGGCCTGCAGCGCCGCGACCGTGCTGGGGGCGGGGTGGCCGTACATGTTGTGCTCCCCGCAGCTGATCAACGCGATCCGAGGCGCCGCCCTGCGCATCAGCTCCGGGTCCTGGTACGCCGAACCGTGATGGGCCACCTTGAGGACGTCCACACGACCGAGCAGCGCGCCCTCCGGCGATCTCAACAGCGCCTGCTGGGACGGGGGTTCGAGATCCCCGAGCAGCAGCAGCCGCAGCCCGCCCGACCTGGCGAGCAGGGCGACACTGGCGTCGTTCGGACCGTCCGGATCCGGTGCCGGGCGGGGCGGGGGCCACAACACCTGCCAGGAGAGCGAGCCGGTCCGGCGCTGCTCCCCGGCCACGGCGTGGGTGAGCGGGATGTGCCGTGCCGCCGCCTCCTTCCGTACGAACCGCGCCTGGTCCGCGGGTTCTTCGAAGCCCGTCGTCTCGATCGCGCCCACCGAACGTCCGCGCAGCACACCGGGCAGCCCGGCCACATGGTCGGCATGGAAGTGGGTGAGGACGACCAGCGGGATCCTGGTGATACCGAGGGTGCGCAGGCAGTGGTCGACGAGTGTGGGATCGGGCCCGGCGTCCACCACCACACCGCTGCCGTCCCCCGCCGCGAGGACCGTCGCGTCGCCCTGCCCCACGTCGCACATGGCGAATCGCCATCCCGGCGGTGGCCATCCCGTGATCACTCTGGTCAGCGGTGGCGGCTGTACGACGACGAGCACGAGCAGCACCCCGCAGGCAGCACACCACCACGGATGTCTCAGGAGCCTTCGGCCGATCAGCAGCATGGTCACCGTGACCAGGGCGAGCAGCCCCGCCCCGCTCCAAGTGCCCGGCCAGTCCACTCCCCCGCCGGGCAGGGCGGCGCCCGTCCGGGCGATGCCCGCGATCCAGACCGTCGGCCAACTCGCGCACCAGGCGAGCACCTTGGCCACCGGCATCAGCACCGGCGCCGTCGCCAGCGCCGCGAAGCCCAGCACGGTAGCGGGTGCCACCGCGATCTCGGCGAGCAGATTGCACGGCACCGCCACCAGGCTCACCCGCGCCGACAGCACGGCGACGACGGGCGCGCACAACGCCTGTGCCGCGGCCGCCGCGGCCAGCCCCTCGGCAAGCCTCGGCGGGACCCGGCGCCGGCGCAGTGCCTCGCTCCAGCGGGGCGCGAGCGTGAGCAGGGCGCTGGTGGCCAGCACCGAGAGCAGGAAGCCGTAACTCCGGGCCAGCCAGGGGTCGTACAGCACGAGGAGCAGGACCGCCGTCGCCAGCGCCGGGACGAGCGATCGGCGGCGTCCGGTGGCCAGGGCCAGCAGGACGACGGCCCCGCAGGCCGCGGCCCGCAGCACACTCGGATCCGGTCTGCACACGATCACGAAGGCGAGCGTGAGGGCGCCTCCGAGCAGCGCGGTCGTCCTGAGCGGGATGCCGAGCCGGGGTGCGAGTCCGCGGCGCTCCACCAGTTGTGCCGTGCCGGGTGGTCCGATGAGCAGGGCGAGGATGATCGTGAGGTTGCTCCCGGACACGGCGAGCGTGTGGGCGAGGTCGGTCTCCTTGAAGGCCTCGTCCAGCTCCGGGGTGATCCGCGAGGTGTCCCCGACGACCAGGCCGGGCAGCAACGCCCTGGCGTCCGCCGGCAGCCCGTCGGTCGCCTCCCGCAGCTCGGCCCGCAACCGCCCCGCGAACCGCTGCACCCCGGACGGTCCTGCCACCACCTCCGGCGCGGTCTTCCCCCGCACTCGCAGCACGGCCGCGACCCGGTCGCCCTCGACCGCCGCGGGCGCCAACCGCGCAACGACCCGCACCCGCGTGGACGGCAACAGTTCGAGCCACGGCGACCGTGGCGGCACCTCTCCTCCGGCACCGCGTGCCCCCGTGTCGACGATGACCAGCACGGGCGCCCGCGTCACCACCGCCGTCCCACCCGCCTCCTCCACCCGCCGCGCCTCCCCCTCGATCAGCACGGAGGCCGGGGCGACATGGTCCCCGCTGACCTTGGGCCTGCTGAGCCGTGGGGCGGAGCCGACCTCGACCTCGGCGGTCACGGTGGCGTACTGCCGCGCCAGCTCCGGCACGGGGCCACGCCGGACGTCGGCACCGTGCAGCCCCGCGGACACGGCGGCCGCGGCGACGCAGAGCAGCACGGCGGCGACGGAGATCCGCGGCCACGCTGCCCGCGCAGGTCGACCGGCCACCCGCGAAGCCCGGCCCGCGGGCACAGGCGCCGGTGCCGACTGCTCGGGCAATGGGCCGCCGCCGTGGCTGCCACGGGCGGGAACGCCGGTGGCCCACGGGGCGCCGGCGGGAGCACCGCCGCCCTTCCGGCCACCGCCGGAGTTTCCACTCCAGTCGCCACCGTCGCCGTAACCGCCGCCCTGACCCTGCCCACCGCGGCTTCCTCCGCCGTCCGCTCCCCGTCGCCGCACGAGCAGCAGCACAGCGGCCGCGAGGAGGCACACCACCGCCGTGCTCATGGCCCACGCCACCGTCGCGTCCAGCATCACCGCAGCCGTCGCCCAGACCGCGAGCGCGGGCGGTACGAGACGCAGGTCCGTCGGCCCTTCCTGCCGGGGATGGGCGGCTCCGAGCCGTCCTGAGGAGGCGGCGTGGACGGCCGCGCGCCCGGCCTGGAGATCGGGAGCGCGCCTCATGGCCGTACGAGATTCCGGAGATCGGCGAAGCGGCGGTCGCCGATGCCGTTCACCTCGCGCAGCTGGTCCACCGAGCGGAAACCGCCGTGCTGGGTGCGGTAGTCGACGATGTGCCGGGCCAGTACGGGCCCGACGCCCGGCAGGGTGTCCAGCTGATCCGCCGTGGCGGTGTTGAGCGGGACCGGAGCGGCGGGCGCGGCGCCCGCCGCCGAACCGGCCGGGACGCCGGCGGCCGCAGCGGGCGCCGGGGCGGCGGGACCGCCGACCACCACCTGCTCCCCGTCCACGAGGAAACGGGCCCGGTTCAAGCCGTCGGTGCTCGTGCCGGGACGCAGCCCACCGGCCGCGCGCAACGCGTCGGCGACGCGTGAACCGGCGGGCAGACGATGGATCCCGGGCTCACGGACCTTGCCGCTGACGTCCACGACGATCTCGGCCCCTGCCGTGCCTGCGGCACTCGGCGCCCCGGGCGAAACCGCCGGCCCTGGCCGCTCGCTCCCCTTGCGTTCGCCGAAGGGAGCCACCGCCCGCACCACCTCGGGCGCCCGCACGGACTGTGTCCGCCCGGCCCAGAAGTGCTGAACGGCGAACACCGCGGCAACGACGAGCAGCACCGAGAGCGCGACCACGCTCCGCCGCTCCAGACCGCACCTCGTCTGCAGCCACAACGGCATCCGCTCCCGCAGCGCAAGCCCCGCCCGCATGCGCCAGGCCTCTGCGGACCGGCGATCGTCCGGGCTCTCGGCGGCCACTCCGCCCACGGGTGGAAGAACGCGCTCGTCGCTCTCCTCGACGGTCGCGAGCGGCGGACCTGCCCCCGACTCCCGCCATTCCCCCGCCCGTTCGGGGAAGAGCACCTCCGCACGCCGTCGGAGTTCCTCCGCCGGCGCATGCCGGTGCCGGACCCGGCTGCGGGTCATGGGGCGACGATGACGGAGCCGACCGTCGGATGCGGGGCTGCGCCCCGGACCACTGCTCGCGGTCGCTGTGCGTGAACGTGATCGAAGTGCCATGCCACGACGATGGGGCACCCCGCCACCCTCGCGATGATCTTGCTCAATTCCCGGGGATTACCCACCGGTTGTGGATAACTTCGTCCCTCACACGGGTGAGAGCGAAGGGGCGGGCAGCCGTCACCGCGGCGAGACCACGACCCCCAGCAGCCCGGGCCCGGTGTGCGCCCCGATCACCGCCCCCACCTCGCTCACATGCAGATCGGCCAGCCCGGGCACCCGCGCCCTGAGCCGGTCCGCGAGGGCCGACGCCCGCTCGGGGGCGGCGAGATGGTGGACGGCGATGTCCACCTGGTCGCTGCCGGCGCGGTCCGCCACGATCTCCTCGAGGCGGGCGATCGCCCTCGACGCCGTACGGACCTTCTCCAGGAGTTCGATACGGCCGCCGTCCAGCTGCAGCAGCGGTTTCACGGCGAGCGCCGAGCCCAGCAGCGCCTGCGCGGCGCCGATCCGGCCACCGCGGCGCAGATAGTCGAGGGTGTCGACGTAGAAGTAGGCGGATGTGCCCGAGGCCCGCTTCTCCGCGGCCGTGACGGCCTCGTCCACCGTGCCGCCCGCCTCCGCCGCCTCGGCTGCGGCGAGCGTGCAGAACCCGAGTGCCATCGCGACCGCCCCGGTGTCCACCACCCGCACCGGCACCGGCGCCTCACGCGCCGCGAGGACAGCCGCGTCGTACGTGCCCGACAATTCGGCGGAGAGGTGGAGGGAGACGATGCCGGTGGCGCCGGACTCGGCGACTTTGCGGTAGGTCTCGGCGAAGAGCTGGGGGCTGGGGCGCGAGGTGGTGACGGGGCGCCGCTTCTGGAGTGCCTGGGCCAGGGAACGCGTCGAGATCTCGGTGCCCTCGTCCAGTGCCTGGTCGCCGAGGACCACGGTCAGGGGCACCGCTGTGATGCCGTGGCGCTCCATCGTCCGCGGCGGCAGGTAGGCCGTTGAATCGGTGACGATCGCGACATGGCGGGACATGAGCTGGAGGTTACCTGCCGTAGCGCCGGGACGGCAGCCCGGCCCCTCTCACCTGGTCTGCCCTTGACCGGATCAAGTAGTGCTCTCGGGGCGGGGTTTCTTCTGCCAGGGGTAGGCGGGGCGCCGTCCCGGCGGGGTGATGGCGGGCCGCGCCGACTCCTCGGCGGTGCGGGACCGGGGCCCGTCGGGCCAGGTCTGCCGGGATGCGTCGGCGTCGGCAGCGGGGGCCTCGGGCCACGGCGGCGGGGCCGACGCCGACTCCGACTTCGTCCAGTGCCGCAGGGCTCCCGCCTCGACGTCTATCTGCGCGCTCAGCGAGTCCAGGTCGTCGTCGGCGAAGCGGCGGGCCCGGTCGCGGGCCGCCCAGCGCAGTGCGTCCGCCGACTGAACGATGCGCTCGGTGCGCTCCCGCAGGGCGGGCAGCCGCTCGGCGAGCGTCGTGCGGTCCGGCTCGGCCTCCAGGTGCTTGAGATCGCCGTCCAGTTCGCGCCCGTGCTCGTTGAGGCGTGCGAAAAGGCCGAGGGACTCCTTGAGGGACTCGTCCTCGGTCGCGCCCGCGTGCAGCGCCTCCTGCGTGGCACGCAT
The DNA here is from genome assembly GCF_040682555.1 of Streptomyces sp. NPDC051172. Lineage (NCBI taxonomy): Bacteria > Bacillati > Actinomycetota > Actinomycetes > Kitasatosporales > Streptomycetaceae > Streptomyces > Streptomyces sp. NPDC051172. The sequence continues at coordinate 6,869 of NZ_JBFBBE010000059.1, read as the reverse complement.
GGACGTGCGCAGCCTCAGCCGCAGTTGGGCCAGCTCGCCCGCCGCTCCGGGCTGGACGAAGGACTTGGCCCGCAGGGTGTGGTCCTCGACGGTGCGGCGGGCCTGGGTGATCGTGCGGTCCACGCCGCGCTTGGCGGCGCCGACGGCCTTCACCGTGGCGTAGGCACCGAGTACCAGGAACAGCACGAAGAGCAGGGCGAACACTGCGATCACTGCTTCCACCGCTCCTCCTGAGACCGGTCGCGACACACCCCGCGTCGCTCTTCCACGGTAAACGAGACGGGCAGGTTCGGAGTTCCAGAAGAACCCCGAACCTGCCCGTAGGGGACTACCCCGAGGCGCTCAGGCCCCGGCCGTTCCGCGGTGCCTACGCCGGAACGATGTTGACCAGCTTCGGCGCCCGCACGATCACCTTGCGGATCCCCGCGCCGTCCAGCGCCGCGACGACCTTCTCGTCGGCCAGCGCCACCTTCTCCAGCTCCTCCTCGGAGATGGCCGGGGAGACCTCCAGCCGCGCCTTGACCTTGCCCTTGATCTGCACCACGCAGGTCACGGACTCGTCGACCACGTACGCCGGGTCGGCGACCGGCAGGTCCTGGTGGACCACCGAGTCGGTGTGGCCCAGCTTGCGCCACAGCTCCTCGGCGATGTGCGGGGCCAGCGGGGCCACCAGCAGCACCAGGGCCTCGGCGACCGAGCGCGGCACCGGGCCGCCCGCCTTGGTCAGGTGGTTGTTCAGCTCGGTGATCTTGGCGATGGCGGTGTTGAAGCGCAGGCCCTCCAGGTCCTGGCGCACGCCGTCGATCGCCTTGTGCAGGGCGCGCAGCGTCTCCACGTCGATGTCGGCGTCCTCGACGTCGACGACGGTGACCTCGCCGGTCGTCTCGTCGACGACATTGCGCCACAGCCGCTGCAGCAGCCGGAACTGGCCCACCACCGCGCGCGTGTCCCACGGCCGCGAGACATCCAGCGGGCCCATCGCCATCTCGTACAGGCGCAGCGTGTCGGCACCGTACTCGGCGGCGATCTCGTCCGGAGTGACCGCGTTCTTCAGGGACTTGCCCATCTTGCCCAGCAGCCGGGAGACCTTCTCGCCCTGGTGGTAGTACGCGCCGTCGCGCTCCTCCACCTCGGCGGCCGGCACCGCGATGCCACGGCTGTCCCGGTAGACGTAGGCCTGGATCATGCCCTGGTTGAACAGCTTGTGGAACGGCTCCGCGGAGGAGACGTGCCCCAGGTCGTACAGGACCTTGGACCAGAAGCGCGCGTACAGCAGGTGCAGCACGGCGTGCTCGGCGCCGCCCACGTACAGGTCGACGCCGCCGTGCGGCCGGCCCTCGCGCGGGCCCATCCAGTACTGCTCGATCTCCGGGTCGACCAGCCGCTCGTTGTTGTGCGGGTCCAGGTAGCGCAGCTCGTACCAGCAGGAACCGGCCCAGTTGGGCATGGTGTTGGTCTCGCGGCGGTACCGCTTGGGGCCGTCGCCCAGGTCCAGCGTGACGTTGACCCAGTCGTCGTTGCGGGACAGCGGGGTCTCCGGGGACGTGTTCGCGTCGTCCGGGTCGAAGGTGCGCGGCGAGTAGTCCTCGACCTCCGGCAGCTCCAGCGGCAGCATCGACTCGGGCAGCGAGTGGGCGATGCCGTCCTCGTCGTAGACGATCGGGAAGGGCTCGCCCCAGTAGCGCTGACGGCTGAACAGCCAGTCGCGCAGCCGGAAGTTGACGGTGCCCTCGCCGATGCCCTTGCGCGCCAGCCACTCGGTGATGCGCGCCTTGGCCTCGACGACGCCCAGGCCGTCCAGGGAGACGCCCTCGCCGACGGAGTTGACGATCTTCGCGTCGTAGGAGACGAAGGCCTCGTCCCAGGTGGACGTGTCCGTGCCGCGGCCGTCGGTCGGCTCGACGACGCAGTTGATCGGCAGTTCGAAGGCGCGCGCGAACTCGAAGTCACGGCTGTCGTGCGCCGGTACGGCCATGATCGCGCCCGTGCCGTAGCCCATCAGGACGTAGTCGGCGATGAAGACCGGGACCTGCTCGCCGTTGACCGGGTTGGTCGCGTACGCGCCGATGAAGACGCCGGTCTTGTCCTTGGCCTCGGCCTGCCGCTCCACGTCGGACTTGGAGGCGGCCTGGGCTCGGTAGTCGGCGACGGCCTCGGCGGGGGTGGCGTGACCGCCGGTCCACGCCTCGTGCGTGCCCTCGGGCCAGGCGGCCGGAGTGAACTTCTCGACCAGCGGGTGCTCGGGGGCCAGCACCATGTAGGTCGCGCCGAACAGGGTGTCCGGGCGCGTGGTGAAGACCGTGATGCGCTCGCCGTCGATCGGGAAGTCGACGCGGGCGCCCTCGGAGCGGCCGATCCAGTTGCGCTGCTGCAGCTTGATGGCCTCGGGCCAGTCCAGCGCCTCCAGGTCGTCCAGCAGCCGGTCGGCGTAGGCGGTGATGCGCATGTTCCACTGGCGCAGCTTGGCCTTGAAGACGGGGAAGTTTCCGCGCTCGGAGCGACCGTCGGCGGTCACCTCCTCGTTGGCCAGCACGGTGCCCAGGCCGGGGCACCAGTTCACCGGCGCGTCGGAGGCGTACGCCAGGCGGAACTCGCTCAGGACGTCGGCACGCTCCGTGGCGCTCAGTTCGTGCCACGCGCGCGTGTGTCCCGGTACGGCGCGCTCACCGGTCTCGAACTGGGCGATCAGTTCGGAGATCGGGCGGGCCTTGTCGGCCTCGTCGTCGTACCAGGAGTTGAAGATCTGCAGGAAGATCCACTGGGTCCACTTGTAGTAGTCCGGGTCGATCGTGGCGAACGACCGGCGCCTGTCGTGGCCCAGACCCAGCCGGCGCAGCTGGACCTTCATGTTCTCGATGTTGGCCTCGGTGGACACCCGCGGGTGCGTGCCGGTCTGCACGGCGTACTGCTCGGCGGGCAGGCCGAAGGCGTCGAAGCCCAGGGTGTGCAGGACGTTGTGGCCGGTCATGCGCTGGAAGCGTGCGAAGACGTCGGTGGCGATGTACCCCAGGGGGTGGCCGACGTGCAGGCCCGCACCCGAGGGGTACGGGAACATGTCCATGATGAACTTCTTGGGGCGGGCGACGACCGCGGGGTCGCCGGCCAGGTCACCCTTGGGGTTCGGCGCCGCGTACGTGCCCTCGGCGTCCCAGAAGTCCTGCCAGCGTGCCTCGATCTCGGCCGCGACCGCGGCCGTGTAGCGGTGCGGCGCTGCCACCTCGGCGGCGGCAGCGGGGTTCGTCTCGCTCATGATCCTTAAGCTCCATCGATCGTCTCTGCCAGCAGCGGTGTCGTTCGAGAAACGAAAAATCCCCTCGCACAGGAGGGGACGCCGCGCCGATTCCGACCATCCGATTCGCCCGGTGGTCGGGACTGATCAGCGCGGCCCGCTAAGCAGAAGGCGTACGGCACGCATGCGGTTAGGGTACCGCAGCGCTTGAGCACGACGCGACGCGCTTCCGTATGGCTCCTTGGCACCACTGTCATCACCCGACAAAAGCTGAACCAAGGTCAAAAGTTACTTCGCGTAACACCTACTACCGGGACATCGCAACGAGCGCGTCGTCCTTAGATAACAACGCAATAACTCAAACCTCGTACCGATCGGTATGGAGCCACTTAGAGTTCGGCAGCGGGACCGCCTTCCCGGAACTGCTTCGGAGTTGCCCCCATGAACCCTCGTCGTAGTAACACCTCGCTCCCCAAGCCGGGCCGGTCGGCCTATGGGGTGGCGTCGGCTGTCGTACTGCTGCTCATACCCGTCGTCGTGCTGCTCGGAGGCGGGTGGCTGCAACAGTTCCTGAACTTCGGTGCGGGCGTCCTCTCGCTCGTCTGCCTCACCTGCTCGGTGATCTGGGGGCTGGTGGCCCAGGACCGGCTCATCCTGAACACACGCCAGCGGATCATCGCCCAGGGCATCCACCGGGTGACGGCCGTCGGCTCGATCGCGTTCCTGCTGGTGCACATCACCGTCAAGCTGGCGCTGGACCACACGGTGCTGATCGCCGCGCTGATCCCCTTCAGCCTCGGTGTCAAGGGCAGCGCGGGCCTCATCGGCCTCGGCTCGCTGGCCGGACTGCTCATGATCTTCGTGGGCATCACCGGCGCCCTGCGCAACCAGTTCGCCTCCCCGGCACCGGTCGCGGCGCGCTGGCGCGCCATGCACGCACTGGCCTACCCGGCCTGGTGCTCGGCGCTGGTCCACGGCCTGTTCGCGGGCCGCGCGGCAAAGCCGTTCTTCATGATCTCCTACGAGCTGTGCCTCGTCGCGGTGGCCGCCGCGCTCGCCCTGCGGGCGGCTCCCCGGCCGTTCAAGCGCCGGGTCGCCGACCGGCTGGCCGCCCTCCTGGGCAACGAGCCGGGCTCGGCCCGCGCCGAGGAGCTGGAAGCGAACCGCGCACGGGTCGGCGAGACCTCCTCCGCACTGCCGGGCTACGAGAACGCGCGGGCGCCGAAGCCGTCCCCCGCCGACACGATGACCACGCCCGCGGCGCCCTACTACGACGCCCCCGCCGCCCGCACGATGACCCCGGAGCCTGCCAACGGCTTCGCGGCCGCCTACCGCGCCGTCACTCCCCAGCAGCGCGGCCAGCAGCCCTACGCGGCCGACCAGACCGCCCGCATGAACCTGCCCATGGACATGCAGCCCACGGAGGCGATCCCGCGCATGGACGCCGGCGGCAGCACCTCCGGCAGCTGGCCCGTCCCCACGCCCCCGCCGGTCGGCGAGGCGCCCCCGTCGGCGTACGACCCGATGCAGGACACCGGATACAACATCCCGGCCTATGGCAGTCCGGGCACAGGCGGGGATCCCATGCAGGACACCGGATACAACATCCCGGCCTATGCCAATCCGGGCACCGCCGGGTACGGCGGAAGTGACATGTACGACACCGGTGAGACAAACACCCTCTACGGCACGTACAACCCGAACGACACGTACAACAGCGGTCCCGCCAATGAACCAGCGCCCGGTGCCTCGTTCGACGCACCGGGTTCGGGCGAACCTTGGAACACGCCTTCCGGAGGCTATAGGTGAACGAGGCCCTGCCCGACGTCCCAGAAGTCCGCGTGGTCGGACTTCCGCAGCTCACGTCTGGCTTCGACCTTGTCGAAAGACTCGATCTGCCCATGCACCTCAAGGTGCACGGGCCGCTCGAACCGCTCGGCGGCGAGCAGCTCGCGAAGCTCGCCGAGAACATCAACCTGAAGGGCCGCGGCGGCGCGGGCTTTCCCTTCCACAAGAAGCTGCGCTCGGTCGCCGAAGCGGCGATCAAGCGCGGCGTACGGCCGGTCGTCGTCGTCAACGGAAGCGAGGACGAGCCGGCCTGCCGCAAGGACACGGTGCTGATCAACCGTGCCCCGCACCTCATCCTGGACGGTGCGCTGCTGGTCGCAGAGGCGCTGGGTGCCCGCACGCTCGTGGTGGGGGTCACCCGTGAGTCGACGCAGCGCTCCATGGAAGCCGCGCTCGCCGAACGCGGCCTGAACAACGGCCGCCGGTCGGTTCTACGCGCGCGCGTGCAGCGCAATCCCATCCGCATGGTGACCGGAGCGGCGGCCTCGCTGATCCGCTCCATCGACGGCGGCCCGGCGATCCCGCCCGGCCGCAAGGTCAGCGCCTCCCAGAACGGCGTCGGCGGCGCACCGACCCTCCTGTCGAACGCCGAGACCTTCGCCCAACTGGCGATCGCCGCCCGCATCGGCCCGGAGCGCTACGGCAACACCGGTCTGTACGACGAGCCGGGCACCGTCATGCTGACGGTCTCCGGCGCGGTCGCCCGCCCCATGGTGATCGAGGTCCCCACGGGCGTCCCGCTGCGCTACGTCCTCCAGCTCGCCGGCGCCCCGCCGGTGCCCCAGGGCGTGCTGACGGGCGGCTACCACGGCAAGTGGATCGACGCGGCGACGGTCAACGAGGCGATCGTCTCCCGCAACTCCCTGGACGCGGTGGGCGGTGCCCTGGGCGCCGGCGCGATCCTGCCGATCAGTCAGAAGACCTGCCCGCTGGGCGAGTCGCTGCGCGTGGCGCAGTGGCTGGCCGAGGAGAGCGCGGGCCAGTGCGGCCCCTGCTACCTCGGTCTGCCGGCCGCCGCGCGCGGTATGGCCGACATCCTCAACGGCGGCGGCCCGGCCGCTCTGGAGGCACTCAAGCAGGTCGCCAAGAACGTGAAGCGGCGCGGCGCGTGCTCGCACCCGGACGGCTCCGCGATGTTCCTTGAGTCGACCATCAAGGCGTTCACCGACGACCTGGCCGCGCATGTCCTCGGAAACGGCTGCGGACGGCCGGTGGAGGGCGTTCTGCCGCTCTTCGAGGGCGGTCAGATGCCTACGGGCATCGCGGGCGGCTCAGAGCCCGTGGAGAACGGCCCCAGCCGTCAGAAGATCTACGTCGACTGGACCCTGTGCCGCGGCCACGGCCTGTGCGCGGACATCCTCCCGGAGGTGTTCGAACTCGGCGCCGACGGCTTCCCGACCGTCGCCCAGGCGCAGGTCCCGCGCTACGCGGAGGCCAAGGCCCTGCGCGCGGTGCGCCGTTGCCCGGCGCTGGCCCTGCGCATCGAGGAGGAGACGCCCAGGGACCGGGCGCCCTCCCGCAACCTGCCCGTCCTCTCGCAGGGCCGCGGGCGGCGCGCACTGGGCCGCTGAGCCGACGTCAGGAGGGGGGCCGCCCACCGGGCGGCCCCCCTCTCGCACAACTGCCCCCGAAAACACGAAGATCCCGCCGGATCGAAACGATCCGGCGGGATCTTGATTGTGGAGCTAAGGAGAATTGAACTCCTGACCTCCTGCATGCCATGCAGGCGCTCTACCAACTGAGCTATAGCCCCTTGCTTGGTCCTCCGGGGTTTCCCCCCGGCGGCGACGCC